>JAFQNZ010000205.1 GCA_017395715.1 Clostridia bacterium
ACATCTCCTTGACTCATTCAGTCGCATTCGCTATTATAGCACACTTAGGGGCATTTTGCAATAGATATATTTATTAATTTTTTGTGAACATTTCGATACTCGCAAAGCGTAGGATTCAAACCTCAAAGACCGCAAATCCAACACAAAGGGATTGCGGTTTTGCTTTTGTTATGATATAATGACATTGTCGGAAAGATAAACATTGGAAGGAGGCTCTATCAATGGCAAAGGATTTTTTATGGATAACAAAAACGGAAGAAAATGTACGCTTTTATTCAGCTTCTGCACCAAAATCCAACCTTTCCCTTCATTTTGCATCGGCTATTGATGGCACCACCAAAAAAGAAATATGCCTATTTGTACGTTATTTGAGAAAGGAGTTTTTCTTTCCCGTCCGTTGCAACGTGTATTTTTGCAACCAAGAAAAATTTCATTCTTCCAAGGGTGGATATTGCTACGGTATTTTCTATTCTAATGACGAATGCGACCGGCGTATTTATCCGCAAGTTTATATCCCCGTAAACATTGATATATATTCGGTTTATTATTCCCTATGTCACGAATTAACGCATTATTTCCAATGGTATTTTTTAGACGATAAGAAAAAAAGCGATCGTTCTCTTGAAGTGCAAGCTTCAAAATATGCAACTCACATTTTAGAAGATTATTGCAATTTTTACTGCAAGAAACCCGACGAGACTTGTAAATGTTGTTGTGGAAAATGAGTCTTGTATTAAAATTAGGCTCTCCGTCAAAAAACCGCAATTCTGATACAAAGGACTTGCGGTTGTTTTCTTTTTATGTTATAATATACACAGCATGAGAAAGGAGGAAATCAAATTGAACGACATATCATTTTCTGATCTGGTTAGAAAAACCATTTTAATTGGACTTACCTATTATACAGCGGATAATAAATTTATTGAGCAAAAGCAGTATTGGGGAATGGTTATTGAATCAAACGAAAACCGAATCTTGGTTAAGTTGAATGATGGTGAGATTTTGGGGCTTCCTCCGGATTTATCTTCAACAAAAATTGCCCCTCCCGGTGAGTACCGTTTGAGTTCTACCGGAGAGGTCGTTGTAGATCCTGACTATTTGACAACTTGGAATATCAATCGCCCCAAAGAAGATTAGTGTATTTGTCCACTATTTGCCCACCTAAAGCCTGATTTGCATCCCTAATTCAAAATGCACCACTGAAATGACTTTGCCCCCCTCGGCTTAAAGAGGGGGCATTGGTGTCAAAATTAGGGTTGTTTTTCTGCTTCGACTTCGAGATTCGAATTCTCGCGCCGGCTTGCCGGCAAGAGAGTGAGCGAGCCGACCGCCGCCAGTGCGTTCGTTCCGATAATCAAATTTTATTTTGGTTTATTTGATTGCGCAAAGTATCGATTGAATGTAGTACCTTGTAACAACTAAAACTTTACAAAGCCTTCCGCGTGTCATCTTGAGCGAAGCCGCCCGAGATCCCAAGCCAGAAGTGCTTATGCACTTCTGATTCGATTCCGCTTCGCTCCACTCAGGATGACGCGGGCGGCGCAGTCGAAACCCGTAGGGCAAATGGCTTGCCGTTTGGATCTCGCGGAAATTATTTATATAAAGTTTTAGTTGTTACATTGTACTACATTGTTTCGACAAAACGGCAACCCAAAACAAAACATGAATTGCATATTTTTTTATTTACAAACGAGGCGGTTTGTGATATAATCAGCGGTATACCGATACACGTGTACAAGGAGTCATTATGTCCCAAACAAAAAACTATAAAAAAACGCTGATCGCTTGTTATCTCGGTTTTATCACGCAGGCGATATCGGCAAATTTTGCACCGCTTTTGTTTTTGACCTTCAAGGATACTTACGGAATTTCGCTTGAAATGATCGCGCTTGTTCCGCTGGTCTTTTACTTAACGCAGTTACTCGTTGACCTGGTGGCAACGAAATTCGCTGACATCATCGGGTACCGCATCTGTGTGGTTGCTTCGCAGGTGGTATCTGCCGCGGGGCTGATCTTGATGGCGTTCTTACCCGAGATACTGCCCAATCCTTTTGTCGGTATTCTGATTTGCGTCGTGCTTTACGCCATCGGCAGCGGTCTGATCGAGGTTTTGGTAAGCCCGATCGTGGAGGCTTGTCCTTTTGAAAACAAAGCGGGCGTCATGAGTCTTCTGCATTCCTTTTATTGCTGGGGCGCTGTGGGCGTGATCTTGGGCTCAACCCTCTTTTTTGCCATCTTCGGTACAGAGTATTGGCAGATCTTGACGCTGATATGGGCAGTTGTGCCGCTACTCAATGCCTTTAATTTCCTTTCCTGTCCGATCGAGCGCTTGGTAGAGGACGGCGAAGGCATGCGGATCGGTCAGCTGTTCAGACTTCCTTTGTTTTGGCTGATGATCATCCTTATGATATGCGCAGGCGCATCCGAGGCAACGATGGCGCAATGGGCATCTGCTTTTACCGAGTCGGCGCTTGGTGTTTCTAAGATCATTGGCGATTTGGCAGGTCCTTGTCTGTTTGCTGTTTTCATGGGCTTGGCGCGCGTGTTTTACGGAAAGTTCAGTGAAAAGCTGGATCTTGCCAAGGTTATGCTTGGCTGCGGCGCACTGTGTGTGGTATGCTACCTGTTGGCATCCCTGTCGCCGATTCCGATCCTCGGTCTTGTCGGTTGTGCGCTTTGCGGCTTGGCCGTTGGCATTATGTGGCCGGGAACGATCAGTATTTCCTCGCAAAAATGCCCCAAGGGCGGAACGGCGATGTTTGCTTTTCTGGCGCTCGCCGGCGATCTTGGCGCTATGGTGAGTCCCGCCATGGTAGGCGGCATCGCGGATGCTGTGGGAGGCAATCTGAAAACAGGCTTGCTGTTTGCCACCGTATTTCCCACCATCATGATCCTTGGGCTGCTCGTTCTTGTAAAGAGGGTTAGAAAATATAAGGAAACGACAAACAAGAATTGAAAGAAGAATAGCAATCAAAAAGACCGAGCCGCGGCTCGGTCTTTTGTTATGCTTTTGATTATGACAGTTTCAGTGTTACGATCTCGAAAGGTTTGACGGGGAGGGTGACGGTGTTGTCAACCACTTCAACCTCTGCGATGGGATTTTCAAGAAGGTCGCAGATCTCAGCCTTGGTAACGGGGAATGCAAAGCTCAAGGTTGGCTTTGTGGTCATGTTGTAAGCATCGTAGAGACGAACGATGGTAGCGTCGCTGTCCTCTGCCTTTTTCACGATGTCGGTGAAGATATTTGCCTTGTTGGATTTTACCATCGAGAAGGTTGCGGGAAGGGAGCCCTTGCCTTCGGTCTTGGCTGCCATAAGCGGGTTATTGAGGGTGTATGCGAGCTTCACGGTGCCTGCCTCGCGGTAGTCGCCTGCGTGAGGATAGATCGCGTAGGTGAAGTGGTGAACTTCCTTATCGGCTGCAGGGTTGGGGTGCGTAGCACTCTTTAAGAGTGTTAAGCAGAGAGTTGAGCCTTCTGCGCTGTAACCGTACTTGCAGTCGTTGAGGAGCGAAAGACCGTAGCCGTATTCCGCAATATCTGCCCACTTGTGTGCGCAAACCTCGAATTTCGCCTGTTCCCAGCTGGTGTTCTGGTGGGAAGGTCTTTCCACATTACCGTACTGAATTTCGTAGGTTGCCTTTTCGGTGTTGAAGGTGGTGGGGAATGCGGTGCGGAGCAGAATGTGATCGTTCTTCCAATCGATGGTGGTATCGAAGGTGACCATGGTGTTGTAGTCGGTCAGCGTGATGATCTGTTCGATGGTGCTGTTTTGGAAGCTTCTCTTAACGATAAAGCCCTTCTTTGCGCCGTCCTGCCATGTGTCAGCTTCCACAACGTTGTTGACAGCCCATTTCTTTTCGGTGTAGTAGTTGGTGATCTCCCAAGCATCCCATGCTCTCGGAATGTCTTCGTAAGCCACAAGGGTGTTTGCCTTGGCGCCTGCGGGAACGATCTCGCGGTCAGCTTTCTTATCGTAGATCGATGTGATTTCGAAGTTGTCGTCAAACTGAACGGTAACAAAATCGTTTTCAAGCTTCTTGCATTCAAGGCAAGCGGTCACGTTCGATGCGGTGGAAAGGGAGGAAACGACCTTCCAGCCCTGTGCGGGAACGCCGTCTACCCATGCGGTGTCGCCGTCAGCAGTCTTGACAAGACCGTCGGCAACGAACGCGTTGGGGTTGAAGACGAGCGTGCCGGCTTCGGATACGTTTTCGGCGATGGCGGCAATGCCGTTTTCGACGATCTCGTTACCTTTGCCCATCAAGTCTTCGTAAATGACATCCGAATCGTCATACACTTCCTTGATGGAAGAGCCGGGGATGATATCGTGGAACTGCAGAAGCAGGATCTTTTCCCAACCGTCATTCAGCACGTTCTGCGGATAGGTGCCGCCGAGGAATGCCTTGCCGATCGAGGAGATGAGCTCTGCGTTCTGATACAGAAATTCAGACTTTCTGTTCTTTTTCTTGTTCTTGGCGATCGAGGTGTAGGTGCCTCTGTGGTATTCAAGATACAGCTCGCCCACCCAAGAGGGGAGGAAGCGGCTGTCCTTGGTCTTGTCTTCCATTCTGTCGAGGAAGTCGCCTGCAAATTCAAAGGAAACGGTGGGGCAACCGGGAACGCCCTTTTCCAGACGGATACCGGTTTCGAGCATTTCGCGGGTGGGTCCGCCGCCGCCGTCACCGTAACCGAAGGTGCTGATGACTTCGTTGGCGATGTCCTTCTGCTGGAAACGCTCCCATGTACCGCGGATCTGCTTGGGGGTGATCTGGGCGTTGTAGGTCGTGCCGGTAGCGGCATCCTTGCCTGTGAAGTCCTGTGCGGTTAAGAAGAAGGAGAAAATATCGGTGCCGTCGATGCCGTACCACTTGAAGACGTCGGCGGGGAGCTTGTTGGTTTCGTTCCAAGAGATCTTGGAGGTAACAAAGCGGGTAACGCCTGCTTTTCTCAGAATCTGAGGAAGCGCTGCGGAGTAGCCGAATACGTCGGGCAGCCAAAGAACCTTACTGTCAACGTCAAATTCTTCTTTGATGAAGCGCTTGCCGAAGAGCACCTGACGGACGAGCGATTCGCCGCTTGTGAGGTTGCAGTCGGCTTCGAGCCACATAGCGCCTTCCACTTCCCATCTGCCTTCTTTGACGAGCTTCTTGATCTCTTCGTAAAGGGCGGGGTCGTCTTCCTTGACGAACTTGTACAGCTGGGGCTGGCTGGACATGAACTTATATTCGGGGAATTCCTTCATCATGTTGACAACGGTAGAGAAGGAACGCTGTGCTTTTTCTCTTGTCTGACGGAGCGGCCAAAGCCATGCGACGTCGATGTGGGTGTGACCGATGCAAACCACGTTGGCTTCCTGCGGACCGCAGACTTCATTATAGAAGTGATCCTGCAGATACTTGTCAGCCGCTTTTACGCTTTCGGCATATTCCTCGGTGCCTGAGGTACGAAGGTCAAGGAGATTGATCGCTTCGTTAAGCGCGGTGCGGATTCTGCAAAAGTCGTAGCTGTCGGGCTGGATGTAGTTCATGACGTCGTAAGGCACGCGGATATCCCAATAGAGCTTCTTGGTGTCGGTATCGATGGCGCGGATCTCGGGTGCGTATTCATACTTCGCCGAGTTGTAACCGACGTACATATAGGTGAGAAGCTCAAATTCGGTGAGTCCTTCTTCCAAAAGGAAGTCGGTGTGGTTGCTGTCGCTACCTTGAATGGTTTTGCCGTTGATATAGGTCAAAACCTGAGCGCCGCCGCGGCCGAAATGGAGCCAGTTTTTTAACTCCAATGTCTTGCCCTGCATTCTTTCAGGGATCTTGACGGTGGCGCGGAACCAACCGTGCCATTCGTGCGTGCCGCCGAAGGTTTCGCCCCATTCAAAGGGCTTCCATTCTGCGTCAGCGGGCGGGGTGTTGGTTTGGTTCTTGTAGCCGCATTCACAAACTTCGATGCCTGTGATCTTTTCGGTGTCGGTGACGATGCGTCTGCCGATGGTACCAAGAACCTGACCGATTCGTTCCTTGAGATAATTCATAGCAAAAAGTCCTTTCTTTGTATGAAAGATTAAAATTTGACAAGGTTTTATGTGAAAGCCACGTGGCTTTGAGAACGGTTACGGAATATCTTCTTTGACCTCGGCGGGCGGGGTGTCGAGAAGATGCGGGTTTTTGAAATTGCGGCGGATGGTTTTTAAGAAGGTGGCATAATAGTGACCGTCGCAGATGCGCTCATCACAAGTGACCTTCAAGGGTAAAAAGCGTTTTTTGACCACGTCGCCGTCGGGCGTTAAGTGGAGTTTCTTTTCCACACTGCCAAAGGCAAGGAACAGCGGTATATTGCCAAAATTGTAGATGTGGTGATAGATCGGCGGCATGCCGAGCGACCCCATGGAAGTGACGCAAAGAGAGCCGTGAAAGGGGCTGACTTCAACAAGACCTTTGGGCATGATGCCGTAATAATCGAGTAAGTGGAGCAGATGCACCGTGCCGCGCAACATAAAACGGGGAAGGTAGGTGAGTTTTTTGATCGTTTTGTCAAAATCGGTGCTGTTTTCTTCGTGGGCGGCTTCAATCGTTTCTTCCATGGAACGGTAGATCTCTTCGGCGGTAGCATCGGCTTTGGGATAGAATTTTACCACCGTTTCGCCTTTATCAAGAACCGCTTCACGCTTGATGGTCATGATGATGACGATCCTGTTGCGTGCCATCACGCGTTGACCGCGGATGAATCGGTTGACACCCGGATATTCGGCAACTGTGCGGACATACGCCGCAATCAGAAGATGCATCATGCTGAAGCTTTTGAGACCTTCTTTTCTTTTTTGCGTGATATAAGCATCTGCCGCTTCGGTATCAAATTCCGCTTCAAAAAAATTGCAGGCGTCATTGCGCTTTTTCATAAGAAAAGGTGTCAGCTCGCTCATCGGCTCAAGGGAGCGAATGCGCCTGCCTTCCTTTTTTTCTTTCTTCTTCAGGCGTTTTTGTTCTTTTTTGTTTGCCTGTTTTTCTTCTTTGGTGAGTGGTACTTCGGTATGCTCGTCAGGGCGGGTTGTTACTTCTTCAGGTGTTTTCATTGTTCGTTCTTCCGCCTTTCGTTTAAAAATCAATCGGATTCGCCTTTGATCTTTTTCCAGTATTCACGCGCCGCCTGTTCGGTTTTGTTTTCGCCGTAGCGGTAGAAGTGCGTGCCGACAAGATCGTTGGGCAAATATTGCTGTTTGACCCAATGGGCGGGGTATTCGTGTGGGTATTTGTAACCGTTAAACAGTTCGGTTTGACGCAGATGAGAGGGAATGGCTTGCCCTTTGCCTTCTTCAATGGCTTTTTTGGCGGCAAAATACGCTTCCATGGCGCTGTTGGATTTCGGTGCTGTGGCAAGCATGATGATGCAGTTGGAAAGAGGTGCGGAGGCTTCGGGCATTCCGAGACGCAGAGCGGTGTTGATACACGCGTCTGTGATGGCAGCCGCCATGGGGTAAGCAAGCCCGACGTCTTCATTCGCCATTTGACCGATACGGCGACAAGCGCCGATGAGGTCGCCGCCTTCTAAAAGACGAGCGAGGTAAAATACGGCGGCATCGGGGTCGGATCCGCGCACCGATTTTTGCAGTGCCGAGATCAGATCATAGTGCATGGTGCCGTCTTTATCAAAATTGCCTACGGTTTTGGGGGTGAATTCGGCAAGCGTTTCTTTGGTGATCTCGCTTTCCGAGGCAAAGTAGAGGTTTTCGAGCAGATTGATGGCGCGCCGTACATCGCCGCAAGCGGCGGAGGCAATTGCCAAAAGTGTTTCGTCACTTGCTGTTTTGGCAAGATTTTGTTCTCGGTTCAAATGGTCAAGCGCTACGACCAGACGTTCTTTGACATCCTCTGCGGAAACCGGCTTGAATTCAAACACCGCCGAGCGCGACAGGATCGCGTTGTACACGTACATATACGGGTTTTCGGTGGTGGAGGCGATCAGGGTGATCTGCCCGCTTTCCATAAATTCCAAAAGCGACTGTTGCTGTTTTTTGTTGAAATACTGGATCTCGTCGAGATAGAGCAGTGTGCCACGCGAGCCGAACAGGCTGCCGCTTTCTGCGATGACGGCTTTGACGTCGGCAAGGGAAGCGGTGGTGGCATTCAGGCGGTGGATCGTCATGCCGCTTTTTTCGGCGATGATGTTCGCGGCGGTGGTTTTGCCTGTGCCGGGAGGGCCGAAGAAGATCATGTTGGTGATGTAGCCGCGCCGACACATGGCGCTAACAACACCGTTTTGACCGAACAGGTGCTTTTGGCCTACCATTTCATCAAAATCTTTCGGACGCAAAAGGTCGGCAAGCGGACGGTTTTCCATGATAGTCTCCTTTTTTGATTTCGCTTGAAAAAATCTGCATTTTCGCAAATTCCCATTCTCTTGGAGTATATCATATTGCAATGAAAAAATCAATGTTTTTTTAGAAAATCCGTAAAAAAAGAAAGATTTTTTTGGCTGAGATTTAAAATTCCGGCAAGACTTTGAAATTTTTGCGGTTGAATCGGATGAGCTGGTTTTTCTTGCAAAAAAACATGAAAATTTTTAATTTTTGGTATTGACAAAAGCGAAACATTGTGCTATTATATTTAGGCAATCGTTTTGCGGGTGTAGTTCAATGGTAGAATTCCAGCCTTCCAAGCTGGCCGTGTGGGTTCGATTCCCATCACCCGCTCCAGATATGCATCCATAGCTCAGTTGGATAGAGCAACCGCCTTCTAAGCGGTAGGTCGGAGGTTCGAGTCCCCCTGGATGCGCCAAACTGCTCTTACGCTTTTTGGCAAGAGCAGTCTATACGGTGGGTATAGCTCAGCTGGTTAGAGCGTCAGGTTGTGGCCCTGAAGGTCGAGGGTTCGAATCTCTTTACTCACCCCACAAAAACAAAGGACACTCCAAACGGAGTGTCCTTTGTTTTTGTCGCGGCTCGTTACATGATTCGAACCCCTACTTTTCGCGCTTTACGCGAAAAGTATAGGCTTTGCGCTGATATATGCGAAAAAATTGCACATGCTTTGGCGCAAAGCAGGGTTCAGAATCTCTTTACGGGCAAACGGTTTCAAAAAACTCTTCTTTCGGTTACTTTCTGGGTAACGTCAGGCTTAAGCCATTCATCCCCACATTCCTATACTTTCCAACCGACTTTTTCATTTTCCGTCTTTACAAGCTTGCGATCCTGTGCTATAATATCCATACCATTTCACCATACAAAAAATCCGCTTCCTGAAAAGCGGATTTTTGTATTGTCTATTCGGTTTATTTATTGTCTGTTCTCTTATCGAACATCCAGTTGAAGAGACCGTCGGTGGCAACGGCGGCATCCCATACGCCGTGACCGTACTGTGCGGTCTCGGTATAGGTGACGTCCTTACAGCCTGCGTTGACCATAGCCTTGTACATCATCTGTGTGCCG
>JAFQNZ010000206.1 GCA_017395715.1 Clostridia bacterium
CGCAGCATATTCATCCCAGTTTTCAAGCTTCCATTTGTCGCGATCGCTGTTTCTTTCTTCCATACGTTGCTTCACCACATCAATATCGGTTTTCACCCATATCACGGATAAACACGCGTTTTTACTTTTCAGTGTTTGTTGAAGATTCTCCATATAGTCCCGATTTCTGACCTCTTTGGTAAAGGGCGCATTGATCAAAACCATATCGGCATAGTCAAGTGCTTCCATGGCAATGGCAACTATGGCTTCATACTCTGCATCACGAATATATTTTTCAAAAAAATCCGAACTGCGGTTATACTCTTTCCCCGCCGCTTCAAACACCTTTTTGGATAACGGAATCAGAGTATCTTTGTCAAGATATACCACGTGGTCAAGCCGTTCTGCAAGCTTCTTTGATACATAGGTTTTGCCGCTGGCAGGCGGAGAGGTAACCAGAATCAATCTTTTCATTGTTAACCTCGTTTTTGAATTTTGTTTTTGTTACAAGTATGCCCGCATAAACAGAATATTAAACAAAAAAGCCGCCTCACTGCTGAAGCGGCTTTTTGTTTTCATTTCTTACGAAGCATCTTGATGATATTGCCAAAGCCCGGTTTGTTGCCGTAAAGCAACACGCCCATGCGATAGATCTTGGCAGCAAAATATCCCACGCCGATCACCGATGCGATCAAAATCACAACCGAGGCAAGAATCTCGTACCACGGCACCGTGCTCATCACAATACGCACAAACATTGCCATCGGCGATGTAAACGGAATAAAGGAGCAAGCCTTGACCAAGGGCGTATTCACCTCACCCGACGAAAGCGCCATCATTACCACGATAAACGCAGCAACGAACAAAATCGTAATCGGCATGACCGATGTACCGATATCTTCAAGCTTTGAGACGGTAGAACCGATCGCGCCGTACATAAAGGCGTAAATAAAGAAGCCAAGCACAAAAAACAAGAGCATATACAAAAGAAGCTCAAGCGGCATATCGAAGATCGATGCCATAATACCACCATCGTCCCAATAGTAACGGTTGAGATTGAAGCTCACAAACGCCGTACCGAAAATCACAGTCAATTGGGTCAGTCCTGCAAGACAAGATGCAATCACTTTACCAAACATCATGCTCACAGGCTTGGCGCTCGTCACAAGCAGTTCCATGGCACGCGAGCTCTTTTCAGATGCTACGTTACTTGCCACCATCTGTCCGTACAACAGAATTGCCATATACAGCACCATGATCATGATGTAGGTATAAAAGAAATTGTTCGTCTGATCCTTGCCGAGCGTAACGATCTCTTGGTGAACCGCGCCCGAAAGAATCCTTGCCGCTTCCTCGTAGGTCATACCGCTCTGTACCATGGCATATATGCTCATAGCATCATTTGCGTGTGCCGTATTGCTGTCATACATCGAAAGATCGTTGACATAGTAGGTATAGGAATCAAGACCCGAAACCGCAAACGCGCACGCCGCTTCTCCTGAAATAACTTTCTCTTCCAAATCGGATGCTTCACCCGAATAAAGCGTTACTTTATAACCGAAAAACACAGTTTGGAAGGACTGCTTAACGATCTCGCCGTGTTCTTCGTTTGCGCTATGCACAAGCATGATCGGAAGGTCCTGATTCATATCCTGTACCGGCTCATCGGAGATGCTGATTGAACCGCTAAAGCGCGGAAAAAACATCACAACCGCAATGATAAGCGCAAGAATCAGCGTAAAACCAACGAACTTTTTATCGGTAAAAAAGTCCTTCAATTCAAATTTCAATATGGTTCGAAACTGTTTCATCATAATTACCTCAAATAGCATTTTCCGTGTATTCCACGAAAATATCATTTAAAGTCGGTTCAAACACTTTCACTTCGTCAAGATCAAAACTCTCCGAAAGCTCTTTCATTACGTTTTGTTTCTCGTCTGGTGAAGCAAGCGTTAAAAGAAGCGAGCCATCCTCGCAAAGCTTGCAAGCATTTTGGTATTTTGCCAAGATAGCATCGCGCTCGGTCGAACGGATTACAAGACGGTTGCGCGGATAGTTGCGCTTAATATCATAGATATCTCCCGTCAGCACCACCTGACCGCCGTTCAGAATTGCAATGCTGTCGCAAAATTCTTCAATATAGCTCATTTGATGGCTGGAGAGGAAAAGGATCTTCCCTTTTGCAATCTCTTCTTTAACCACTGCTTTGAGAAGCATGGCATTGACCGGGTCAAGACCCGAAAACGGCTCGTCAAGCACAATGATCTGCGGATTGTGGGCAAGCGCTGTGATCATCTGGATCTTCTGCTGATTCCCTTTGGAAAGCGTGTCAAGGCGTTTGTTAGCGTACTCGGTCATACCGAATCGTACAAGCCATCTGTTCACCGATGCCACAGCATCGCCATGCGACAGTCCGTTCAGCTCGGCAAAAAAGACAAGCTGCTCGAAAATCTTCCGTTTGGCATATAAACCTCTTTCTTCGGGCAAATAACCAAATTTGATCTTGGTGTAATCAATCGGCTTGCCGTCAAACAGGACCTCCCCCTTGTCGGCAGAAAACACATTCATTAAAATACGGATGGTTGTGGTTTTGCCCGCGCCGTTTCTGCCAAGCAGACCAAACGCCTTTCCGCCTTCAGCCGAAAGCGAAATACCGCGCAAAACTTTTTTTGCACCGAAGCTTTTATCAATTTGATTGAGTGTCAGCTGCATACTAACACCTCCTATACTTATTGAATCGGCTTATCTTTTTTGGAAAGCCCGAACCACACCCAAAGAAAAACAAGGGGCGCACCGACAAGTGAAATTAAAATCAGGCAAAACGATACCACATTGATAACCGACACCATCGACTCGTTTGCAAAGTTACCAAGCACCGAATACACGAAACCGATCAGATTGAAGACCGTATGCACCACAAGCGACACATAGATCGATTCGCTTTTCACATAAAGAAAACCGAACAAAAGACCGAGTCCACCGGCATACAGCATCCAAACAAGATTGCCGTGAAAAAATCCGAAAACAATTGAAGAAACAAAAACTGCGCCCACCGCAGGCATACGGCTTCTCATGTTGGCAATTGCCATGTTGCGGTAAATCAGCTCCTCGGTGATCGGAGCAGCGATAACAAGCGCAAAGAAGCTCATCACAAGTGAAAAGACACTTGTGCCCGTATCCACCGACTGCGCCGCGTCATTGTAGCTTTCCATCAGATTGGGAGCCAAAAAACCGACCAGGTTCAAAAAACCAAGCACAAAATGATAAAAGAAAAATGCCAAAAGAACAAGCTTTCCAACAAGACCCAAGCGGATCTTATGCAGTGAAAAATAAGTCTTCACCGAGGGAGGCGTAAGCTGTCTGTTTTTGATGCGGGAAGAAATAAGCAAATAGACTAAAAACGCAAGTAAAACTGTCAAAACAGCAGAAACAATGCTGAGAACATCCGAATACTCGGTTAAAAACGCAAGCAGTTTTGTTTCAAGCTCGGCTTCTGAAACACTCGCTCCCATTTGAAAAGCCAACCGAAAGGATTGAAACAACGTCACCACGATCTGAACCATCAGCATGATCACGTAGTGAAAGATCGGAAACAAAAAGCCAAGAAACAAAAAGCGATATCTGCCACCAAACGCAGGAGGACAATTATAAATCGGCACAGTATAGTTGTTGTTTTGGTTCATTCTATTACCCCTTTCTGTGATACATTTCGTTCAGGCGGCGGAAATATTTTGTATCGAGCGAATCAAGCTGTGCTTTGGTCAGACGGATCGCCCAGTTTCCACTTGCCTTACCGGGTGTGTTCATGCGCGTGTCCTTGCCGTATCCGAGAAGATCTTGCATCGGGAAGATGGTAATTGCCGCATGGCTTCGCATGATCGTCTTGATGATCGGAAGCACCGCATTTTCCCAATTGTCGGGATCAGCACCGATATAGTCAAGCATCTCGCGCTTTTTCGCCATATCCATTTCCCAAAGATAGCCAAGGAGCGTGTTGTTGTCGTGTGTGCCGGAATACGCCACACAGTTTTCGGGATAGGCGTGCGGACGGTGCAAGTCATCCTCTCCGTCAAAAGCAAACTGAAACACACGCATACCGGGGAACGTGCTGTCTTTCACAAGCTTTTTCACCTTGTCGTCAATGTCACCAAGGTCTTCGGCAATGATCATACCGCCGTTTGCCACCTCTTTGAGAATCTTCACAAATTGCAGTCCCGGACCTTTGTTCCATTTGCCGTTTTTGGCGTTTTCATCGGTCGCTTTCACCGTATAATACTCGGCAAAAGCGCGGAAATGGTCGATTCTCACGCCGTCAAACACCTTCATGGTGTGTGCCATGCGGTCGCGCCACCAAGTATAGCCGTCTTTTTTCATGTAAGCCCAATCGTAGATCGGGTTGCCCCAAAGCTGTCCGTCGGGCGAAAAATAATCGGGCGGCACACCTGCCACAAGCGAGGGCTTGCCGTCGGCATCCAAAAGAAAATTTTCTCTTCCGAAATAGACATCACTGCTGTCAAGATCCACATAGATCGGCATATCGCCGATGATCTTCACACCCTGCTCATTGGCATAGGCTTTGATTTTGCTCCACTGCTCAAAGAACTTGTACTGCAAAAAACGGTGCATAAACAAAAAATCATCGTCCGCAGTCTTCTCGGAATCAAATTCCCACCAAGGCAAGCCGCCGTTTGCCTCTTTCAGCGCCATAAAACGGCAAAACTCGTCAAGACGGGGATTGTTTTCAATAAAAGCTTCGACCGCTTCCCTGTTTTTCACACGCTTCGATACGGTAAGAAAGAGATCAAACCGATTGGCAAGCGCTTCAAAATCGCAGAGATACGGCATACTTTGTCTTTGCGATGCAAGTTCTTCAAGCGTCAAAAGACCTTCTCCGTATAAAGCATCAAGGTCAATAAAATACGGATTTCCCGCAAAAGCTGAAATGGATTTGTAGGGCGAGCCGTGCTCGTCGGGCATACCAAACGGCAAAACTTGCCAGTATGAAAAACCGCCCTCGGCAAGAAGATCCACAAAATCCTTTGCCGCCTGCCCAAAGCTTCCGCCATGATAATCTCCCGGAAGCGAGGAGATGTGTAAGAGTACTCCGCTTTCTCGTTTCAAAATATCAATTCCTTTTCTTTACAAAATCATTCACAAATATCGGCTTCAAGCTGATCGATCAACTCGAGCAAAGCAGGCAACGTCCATGTGGAGTTAACTGCCTGACGGAAGGATGCAGCACCGCGAATGCCTTTTACGTACCAGGCAAGATGCTTGCGCGCTTCCCTCACGCCAATCGACTCGCCCTTGTCCTCGCAAAGGAGCGCAACATGCTCTCTTGCCAAGCAAAGTAGTTCTTTCGAAGAGGGCTTTTCGTACGGAACACCTTCAAATGCCGCGCGAATCTCGGAAAACAGCATGGGATTTCCCTCCGCACCGCGCGCCACCATAATGCCGTCACAGCCGGTTTCCTTTTTTACAAACAAAGCGTCCTCTGCCGAATTGATGCCGCCGTGGGCAATCACAGGAACATGAAGCGCCTCTTTCACACGGGCAATGATCTCATAGTCCACAGGCGGCTGATACATCTGCTCACGGGTTCTTCCGTGAACCGTCAAGGC
>JAFQNZ010000207.1 GCA_017395715.1 Clostridia bacterium
TCGGCGCCCTCGACGACCCGTTCGAGCAATACCATTTTTGTTTTGTTTGATTCGTTCGCCTTCGGGTCGTCGAGGGCGCCGACCCCTACCGATTACCGCTCCATTCCACGCCCACTTCTGCGTTTACCCATTCTGTCAAATCCACCCTTTTTTTTCAAAAACACATAACCGTCAAAAAAAGCACTTGCTTTTTACACGTATGCGTGATAAAATAAAATGTTAGAATCCATCCTCGCAAAAAGGAGACGTTTATGTCCAAGAAAACAAACAACCAACTGCCCGACCTTTTAGAGACCTTTGAAGAACTCAAAACGCTCGGTGACGATATTCTCCTCCCCCTCTCGGTAGAGTCCGACACGCTCACCGAAAAGGTGGGCAAAGCACAAAAAGAAGTCCCGGTCAGCCACCTGCACCGCTTTGACTTCGGCGATTTTTTCATTTCGATCGTTTATACGCCGAACCGTTCTTCTCTCACCGCAGCCCCCTCGGTGCTGGAAGCGCGCATTTGTCTTGACAGGACCGAATCGCTCTTTTTCCTCACCCCCTATGACATCATTCCGTATATCAACCAGTCCGACCTCATCTGCCGCTACTTTCCGTACATTGAAAGTGCCGAACGGCTGAAGTCCTGCTATCACGACCTTGTGGAAAGCCTTGTGCCGTATTTGACCGATTTTACCCGCATTGCCGCCGATTCCCAAGAACTGACCAAAACCTACGACAATCTGCGCGGCGAAATGGTGCGTTGCTACGGCAACAACATTTTCCTGCCGAGCGACAAGGGTGAAGAGTTTGACAGCACCATGCTTGCCTTCCGTTTCTATCACTTCACCAGATGGAGAAGTTCGTTTTTCTGCTCGAACGAATACAATCAGTTCTTGATCGGCAACTATAACGCATTGACCATGCTCACGGCAAGACGCGCCGTTCCCGATTATTTCCGTCATCTTGCCCTTTCGGTTCCGGCACTCAACCAAGCGCCCGTCAAGCCTGTGCGTGATACATCCGCTTCCCTGCCCGCCATGATAAAAGCAAGCAAGCGCGCCACCTCGTTCTCGCTGCTTTTGATTGCAACGCTTGTCGCACTCCCCTTTCTCGGCATTCTCTTTGGCATTCTGTATTTCGGTATTGCCGCCATCCTTGGCGGAAACACCGAATTTTACACCTCGCTTACACTCACCTCGTACCTCAACAACTACACGGTCATTTTGTTGGTGTCGTTTGCCCTCAGCTATACCACAGCGAATCTTCTTCTTCGCATTTTTGCCAAGCAACGCTATCTTGACTACAAACCCTACCGACTGATGCTCAAAAAGAATCCGCCGCACCGCTTCCCGGGCAAGCTCAAAAAGATCGTGATCTTCCTCGCCGTCATCCTCATTGTGCTTTCGGCTTCCCGCGGCGTGATGTTCAAAGACACTTCGATCTCGGTGCCCACAAGTTTTTTGCCGTTTGATAACGAGCATCTTGAATATGACGATATCGAAGCGGTTTACAAATACGAGCGCAAAGACGGAAGCTTTTATTATGTGTTCAGTTTGAACGGCGGTACCGAAAGCTTCTCGCTCGAATCGGTCATGTCCTACTATGAGTACGGCTACGTCAGCGAAAAACTCGCGCCCATCTTCGAAAAGCATGGCCTCACGGTTGAAAAAGCGCCCGAAAAGACCCCCGATACCACAACTTCGTCCGATACGACAAAAACCACCGCTCCCGAAACTGCACCTGTTACCACACCCGACACCGGCACACCCGGCAAAGACAACGCCACCGTACAAGCCACCCCAACGATGTAACGAAAGCAGGAAACGATTATGAAAACTGAACGTTTCGGAACACTCGGCGACAGGGCTGTTTGCGCCCACACACTGTCATCGGCAAGTACCACCGTGACTATCATCGATTACGGTGCAAGAATTGCTTCTTTGACCTTCAAGGGTGTATCCTGCGTCTGCGGTTTTTCGGATATGGCAGGCTATCTTGCCGATAACGACTATCACGGCGCCATCGTGGGGCGCTATGCCAACCGCATCGGCGAAGGCAAATTCACCTTAAACGGCAAAGACTATACCCTTGCCTTAAACGAAAAAGACCGCTCCCACCTGCACGGCGGCAAGGTTGGGTATTCGAACCGCCTTTGGACGCCTGTGAATTTCACCGAAGATTCGATTACCCTCTCGCTCTTCTCGCCCGACGGCGAGGAAGGCTATCCCGGCAATCTCTACATCACAGTCACCTATACCTTGAAAAACGATGCCCTTTCGATCGACTATACCGCTAAGACCGATGCCGATACGGTGATCAACCTCACCAATCACGCCTATTTCAACATCGGCGGCGTGGGCGAAGAAAGCGTACACGATCAGACCCTCACCCTGTATGCCGATGCGATTGCCGAGGTCAACGAGATTCTCATCCCTTCGGGCAAACTCATCCCCACCGCAGGCGGTGCGTTTGATTTCACCACACCCAAGAAAATCGGCAAAGACATGGCAAGCGACGATATTCAGCTCAAAATGGGCGGCGGTTATGACCACGGCTTCCGCTTGACGCAGAACTCCCCTTGCGCGATTTTGCACTCCGAAAAAAGCGGCATCACCATGGAAATCGACACCACAGAAGGCGGTATTCAGATCTATACCGGCAACTTTATGACAGCCGACAATCCTTTCTTCGGCAAGATCCCGCAGACGGCGGGCGGTGCTGTGGCGCTTGAGTGTAACAAACTGCCCGATTCCCCCAACCGCCCCGAATTTCCTTCCTGTGTTCTCAAGGCGGGAGAGACTTATACACAAACCACGACCTACCGTTTTTCTTAAACGAAAAAGAGTCA
>JAFQNZ010000208.1 GCA_017395715.1 Clostridia bacterium
CTGTCGGCACGGCGGGGATTCACCACCGCCACCGCATCGGGCAGACGCGATTGGCATTCGTGGTGGTCGGTCACAATGGTATCGATTCCAAGTGAGCGTGCATATTCCACTTCTTCCACAGCAGTTACACCGGTATCCACCGTGATCATCAGTGTTACGCCATCAGAAGCAAACTTGTCAATGGCAAGATTGTTAATGCCATAGCCCTCGCCGCTTCTGTCGGGTATGTAGTACGAAACGGAAAGCCCTCTCTTTTGCAGGTAAAGAGACAAAACGCTGACCGAGGTCACGCCGTCCACGTCGTAGTCACCGTAAATAATCACCTTTTCTTTTTCGGCAATGGCAGCTTCCAGACGCAAAACCGCCTTATCCATGTCGGGAATGAGAAAAGGATCGTGTAATTTTGATTCGGAAAGCTGAATAAACGCATTTGCCTTTTCGGGTGTATCACAGCCGCGAAGCAGCAAAAGAAGCGCTATCACGGGAGGAATCTTCACCGCCTCGGCAAGAGAGAGTACCTCGGGAGAGGTTAATGTATATTCACTTTTCAGGTTCCACTTGTTTTTATTCATAGTCAGTTTCAACCTTTCGGGTAAGATTAGGGCACTTGCCTGTCACTTGGATACCATGTTAGGAATGAATATCCACCATCTCCACAGTTAGGGTCTTTTTGCTCTTTCGCACGGTAAAGGCAATCACGGCATACGCCAAAGCCGGCGTAATAAGCGCCGCAAGCGTGCGGTACAGCGTATTGTCTGTGAGGAGTGTTGAAATGCCGTAAGCGGCAAACGCAAGCAGAAGCGGAAGCAAAAAGACAAGCGCCGCCACGCCAATCACGGTAGCACCCGGCGTTTCAATCGTTACCGAATCGCCCACCTTAGCAGATAGGGTATTCTTCACAGTCACTTCTATCACCTGCGAGCATCCGCCGCAGCCCGATTCTTTGTGACAGCCGTCACACATCGTCTGCCGTTTCACAAGCAGGATGGCAGAGTCCCCCACCACTTCTTTTACAATCGCTGTTTGTTTCATAGATCTGTCCTTTGGTTTATTCGTAAGCCGGGCGGTAAGCCGCCATCAGATGCGCGGCAATCTTAAGTCCGTCAAGCGCTGCGGAGGTAATGCCGCCGGCATAGCCCGCGCCCTCTCCGCAAGGATACAGCCGCTTCATGGAAAGCGACTCGCCGTTTTCATTTCGCAGAATGCGAAGAGGCGCTGATGTTCTCGTTTCCACCGCTGTGAGTAGTGCATCATGTGAATCAAAGCCCGCAATTTTTTTGCCAAACTGCCCGATTCCCTTTTTCAGCATCGACGACACAAAGGGGGGCAGTACCGCGTTTAAGTCTGCAGGCACAACAAAGCCCGATTCCATATAGGTTGGCTTGACCTTGGTAGGCGCACTTCCCACCTTGTCCGAAAGGAAATCGCCCACCGTGACCATCGGTGCGGCGTAGGGTGCGCCGCCTTTGGCAAGCGCTTCGCGGTATGCCGCTCTTTCGAGTTTTCTTTGGAAGGCAATCGCCTGCATGGGGTCATTTCCGTAGTCTTCAGGTAAGACAGACACCGCAAGGGCGGCATTGGAGTTTTTGCCGTTGCGTGCGTGAACGCTCATGCCGTTTGTTACCACCGCTTCTTCTTCGGATGTGGCGGCAACCACCGTACCGCCGGGGCACATACAGAAGGAATAGACCCCTCTCTCTCCCTCGCGGTAAGACAGCGTATATTCGGCATGGGGGAGCTTGTCGGCAAATTTTCCGTACATTGCCCTGTCAATATCCTCGGCAAGATGCTCAATGCGAACCCCTACCGAAAAGGCTTTCGGCTGAAGCGTATGATTCGTCTTGTTCAGGTACGCGTAGGTATCTCTTGCCGAATGTCCGATGGCAAGGATCACAGCGCCCGCCATGATCTCGCCGTTTTGTGTTTTCACCAAAATACCGTCGGAACGCTCACAAAAAGCTTCCGCACGGGTATGATACATAATGTTGCCGCCGAGAGATTCGATTCTTTGGGCAATCGACGCCACCACTTGTTTCAAAAGGTCTGTGCCGATATGCGGCTTGGCATTCACAAGAATCTCCTCGGGCGCGCCGAATTCGCACAGCTTTTCAAGCACATACGCGCAAAGCGGATCGTTCTTTCTCGTCACAAGCTTGCCGTCGGAAAACGTACCCGCACCGCCCGCACCGAACTGAATGTTCGAGTCACACGAAAGAATCTTGTCGCGG
Organism: Clostridia bacterium; assembly: GCA_017395715.1. Lineage (GTDB taxonomy): Bacteria > Bacillota > Clostridia > Oscillospirales > CAG-272 > RGIG1993. Next base: position 2,229 of record JAFQNZ010000208.1, read on the forward strand.
TAAAACATAGCCACGTCTTTTTCTCTTTCGGCAATGCTGCCGCCGCGCTCAAGCACAATCGGCGCATATCCGCGCTCGGCAAGCGCAAGAGCGGAAAACATACCCGCAGGACCAAAGCCCACCACCACGGGTGGATGGACAAGCGGTTTGCTGCCGATGACAGGCTCATACCTGCTTTTTTCCATTGCCACCGCCGAAAGCGCAGCAAGCTGACTTTCACTCGGCGTGCTGTCAATCTCCGCCATCACCGAGCAAATAAACACAATGGCATTTCGCTTTCTGGCATCCACCGATTTTTTGGCAAGCGAAAGCTTTGTGGGTGTGATTCCCTCGCGTTTGAGCTTTTGCTTTGCCGCCTGAATTGCCGCCTCTTCATGCGAATCGATCGGCACTTTTATATTTTGCAGAAGAATTCTTGTCACTGCTTATCTCCGGAAGCAATTTTTTGTATCGTAACGGTATAAGGAGTTCCGTCGCTGTTCAAAACTTCATATACATTGCCCTTGAAGTTACCCTCAAAGCTAACAGAAATCGGAACCTCCACCCGGTCGGCGGCGGTGTTTTCTTCCACGTTCGCAAACACCGTAATGACTGCATTTTGCGCTTCGGTGTTGTTCGGATCAAGGTAAGCTGTCAGCTGATTGAACAGCGTATGATCGTCTTCGGTACCAAGACTGCGGATGGTGAGCGTGACAAAATCATCCACCATTTCATATCCGCTGTTGCTGACCTTAACATAACTCTTCGGCACTTTGAGTTCGTGTGAATGACCGACCTTGATCATCGCCTTCACCTTAACCTTGCCGTTCGCAAAGGAACTGCCGTTCGATTTCAAAATCTCGCTGATCCCTTCGGGAAGTGTGTCTTCTTTGAGAGCAAGCTCAATTTCCACCACGCCGTCACCGTCGGCATCGTCTAAAGTCTTGGCGGAAAAATCTTCAAGCTGAAGATTCTGTAAGGGATCCACAAGTGCCGATGCACCTTTCACGAGAAGCGATTGATATTCAAGTGTCACACGGTCGGAAAAATCAAGACCGTTCTTTTCCTTCACGGTAAGCGGCAACGGTTTTTCCACCACGTTGGTGGCAACTACGTAAAGCCAAATCGCAACGGCAAGAACCAATGTCATCACTTTGGCAACGTTATCAAGAGCGCGGCTTTTCTTTACGGTAATATCGCCTGCTGCATCGCGGTCGTTTGCTTCAAACTGTTCTTCCTTCATGTGTTTCATACCGTTTCATCCTTTCCGCCGTTATGCTTTTCCGTGCTGTCTTTTTTCTTTGCCATACGAAATCTTTGGCGAATGCCCCTGCCGTTTTCGTCCCCTTCAAGCATCAGCTGGGTCAGTTCCTTGTGCAGTTGCGCGTAATCGAAATTCCGTTTCAGTTTGCCTTCGTGCGCAATCGAGATCACACCGGTCTCCTCGCTCACCACAATCACCGCGGCATCCGAATTTTCACTCATGCCGATCGCGGCACGGTGTCTTGTACCGAGATCCTTGATGATATCGGGATTGGTCGAAAGCGGCAAAAAACAGCCTGCCGCATGGACTCTGGCATTGCGGATGATCACCGCACCGTCATGCAGCGGTGCTTTGTTAAAGAAAATATTCTTGATCAGAAACGAGCTGACATCTGCATTGATCAAAGTTCCTGTTTTGGCATAGTCACCAAGCTTGGTTTCGCGCTCGATCACGATCAGAGCGCCTGTTTTGTCAAGCGACATATCGCAGATCGCCTCGCAAAGATTGTCAATGACTTCGCTGTAAACCGCGCTGTCTTTGGCATCGGTCAAGCTCTTGATGCCGCGAAAAGGCTCGCCGCCCACTTTTTCAAGGGCGGAACGAAGCTCGGGCTGGAACACCACAACAAGCGCAATGAGTCCGACCTGCAATACGTTTTGTAAAATAAAACGCATGGCAACCAGTTCGTAAAAATCAGTGATCACGCGCAAAGCAAGCAAAACGCAAACACCGATGGCAAGCTTGCTGGCGCGGCGCTCGCGGATAAACTTGTAGGCAAGATACAAAAAAAACCATACAAGACAGATATCGATCACATCAAATACGTCGATTTTTGTGAAAAAGTTAAGAATGTCTTTCAAAATGTTCATTGTTTTTCTCCGTTTCCAAACAACCTTTGATCATCAAATGCCCTCACGGACATGATTCGTTCCCTTTTCGTTTTCGGGGATGAAAAGCGAGTCGTCTTCTGCCAAACGATCTACAAAATCGGTAATCATCGAAACATCCAAAAGCATTTCGCGCTTTAAGGTACGTCTGTCAACGCGATGCGGTAAGATCGGATCCCATTCGCGCTTGATGCCGTGGATGGCAACATGAACGGTGTTTTCCGAAAAGGCAATCATCAAATCGCCCGAAAGCGCATAATTGATCTCCATGATCGCATCGATCCAAAGCGGTGAAAGTATGTATCTTGCACGCGCTTCGTCTTCGGCGTACACACGGAAAAAGCGACTGAAGTCTTTGTTTTCAAAAGCAACAAAAGAAAGCGGCTTTCTGTTTTGGGAAAGGGACTGATTGCCCGAAAAACTCTTTTCTTTGATATGCAGTGTCGTTATGAACGTTTTATCTAAGTGAAAGGTCATCCAACAGCCGTCAAAGAATGTTACACTGTGATAGCCTTTGCCGCTCGGCGTTTTTTGCCCGATCGTCACGTCTGCCATTTCAAAACGAACACCGCCGCGCTCGCCCGTTACGAGATTGGCCGATTCAAAGCTGTTGCCCATCATGATCAAAGCGCTTTCGGCGATCTCTTCTTCGGAAAAGCCGTCTTTTTCGCGGTAGCTGACAGAGCCGTAGGAATCCTCAAGAAGCTCTTTCATCAAATTGTCTTTGCAAAGTCTTTTGTAGCGCGAAACCGTCACGGAAATCAAAAGCAGAAATC
>JAFQNZ010000209.1 GCA_017395715.1 Clostridia bacterium
AAGTCGAAGAGCTTGAAGAAATCGAAGAGCTTGAAGAAGTCGAAGAGCTTGAAGAAATTGGAGAGCTTGAAGAGATTGAAGAAGTCGGAGAGCTTGAAGAGATTGAAGAAGTCGGAGAGCTTGAAGAAATTGAAGAGCTTGAAGAAATTGGAGAGCTTGAAGAAATTGGAGAGCTTGAAGAGCTTGAAGAAATTGAAGAGCTTGAAGAAATCGGAGAGCTTGAAGAAGTTGGAGAGCTTGAAGACCTCGAAGAGCTTGAAGAACTTGCGGGCTTAGCGGGACTTGATGACCTTGCGGATACAGATGTATCTCAAACAGAGTTGTTGACGGATGATGCCGATGCTTTTGATGAGCCGGATGATGTTGACGATTCCGAAGATGCGACTTTTTCAGAGTTTGAAGACATATTGACCGATGTCAATGTGATGTTAGATGACGGCGGCTTTTCCGAATATGATCTTTCGGATGCTTTGGGTATGACAAGCCGAACCAGTTTTGTTAAGCCAAAGGAAAGACATAAATCGGCTTCCACACCGATCGATGACGAGGTGTTTGATAAGCCTGTTCGTGAAAACGCTATCTTACCCAGCAGAAAAGGACACAAAGAATATACTGGCTATGCACAAAACAGCTACATAAAAAAAGGCTATCAATCCAAACTTCGTGCAGAGGGGATTCGCTGTGTGGCTTTGGTGCTTTTGACGGTGATTGCTTTTGTGGTGGAAAGCTTGCATTTGTTTGGCGTGACAGCATTACATCCTTCGGTAAATCCCACGTTAGCTGTGGCGGTTTCGGCAATGGTTATGCTGGTTGCCTGTGCTTTGACCATTTGGGAATATGTTGACGGGGCGATTCTCTTGTTCCGCGGTACACCGATTCCCGAAAGCTTAATGTTACCTGCGACTATGGTTCCGCTACTTTATTACATAGTGGCGCTTGTGAGCGGTGGTGTTTCGCTTTCACTGTTTGGATTTACTTTTTGTATTTGTGCTTTGATCTGCAAGTTGCAAACATTGTTCCGCCTTGTGCGCGAAGCGAGAACGTTTGCTGTTGTATCAAAAGAAAAGCCGAAAAGAACGCTTTCTGCTTTGAACCGCGAAAACGCTTTGCCTGAAGCAGATGTCTTTTCCGCGTATCTTTCTCCTGAGGCTGAGTACCATTGCGTCAAGAGAACTTTGTTTGTGGATGATTACTTTAAGATGACAAACAAGGTGGCAAACAGCAAGAAAAGAATTTCGTTCTTCTTAATCGCTTCTGTTGCTATTTCGCTTTTGGTATTTGCTTTTGCGTATATTCGTTTGGAGCAGTTTGCATCCGCATTTTCGTATGCTGTGATTTCTTTCTTTTACACAATGCCGTTTTCTTGTTTGTTCCTGTTTGAGATACCGCTTTTGTGGGCGAGTTTTTCTGCGGCAGAGGATAATGCGGCAATTGTGGGCGAGGCTGCCATTGAAACCTTTACGGAGGAGGGAGCCATCAGCTTTGCCGATACCGATCTTTTCCCGCCTTCGGATATTTCGCTTGCGAATATTCTGTTGTTCCGTGAAACCGAAATGGAACGTATGATGAAATACACAGCTCTTGTGTTTGACGAAATTCATTCGTCTGTCAGCACGGTGATCATGCGGTCGATTCCCGGGTACAAATTGAATGACGAGATTCGTATTTCCAATATTTATGATGACGGCATCGAGGCGTATATCAACGGGGAACAGGTGCTTGTGGGAAGCTATGACTTCATCAAGCGTTTTGGTGCGTCGATCCCTGCGCGGTATGTACACAAGAAAAATGGCTATGCGCAGATGTTCACGGCAATTTCCGGCGAGGTACTCGGTAAATTTGACATTGACTATGTGCTGGATCCCGAAATTCCCGAGGCACTTTCGCACATTGCGGAAAGCGGTTTCTATGTGGCTGTTCGCACGCTGGATCCCAATTTGACGCCTGAATTTCTTTCTGAAAAGTTTGACTATAAGAACAATCCGGTTAAGCTGATCAAGGTGAATGATGACCGCGAGTTGCTTCGTATGCGCAAAAAAGTATCGGCTCCGATTGTGACAACCGATAAAACGAAGGCTGTGATGAAAGCGCTTGTGCTGTGCGATAAGAGTGCGTTTGCCCAAACAATGGGAATGATCTTTGCGGCGGCGGGCGTTTTGACCGGTGTGGGAATTGTGCTGGTTTCGATTCTCCTTGGAAATACCGCTTTTATCAGCGGAAGGGCAATTGTGCTGTTCCAACTCTTCTGGTTGCTCCCGATTTTCTTTGTTTCTATGTTGTATGTGAAAAACAAGCCCAACAAGAAAAAGAAAAAGTGGTATCAAAGATTTATCAAATAAACAAAAATCCTTTCGTTCCAAAAGAACGAAAGGATTTTTCAGTGTGTATCTGTTATCAGAAATCGGAAAGATCAGAAAGACAGGCGGCACAAATGCACTTGTCGCGGTATATGGTGAGTGTTTCGCTGCTTCCGCAAAAAATGCAGGAAGGGGAGTGCTTTTTGAGAATGATGGCATCGCCGTCTGTGAAGATTTCGACGGGGTCTTTGTCCTGTATATCGAGTGTGGCTCGCAACTCTTTGGGAATGACAATTCTTCCAAGCGAGTCGATAGATCTTACAATTCCGGTTGATTTCATGGTATAAATCTCTCCTGTTAGATGGTTTTCGACAGTATTATACCATA
>JAFQNZ010000025.1 GCA_017395715.1 Clostridia bacterium
AAACCTACCTCGCCCAAAACCTTGCAAGAGCCTTGAAGGTTCCCTTTGCCATTGCCGATGCCACCACCCTCACCGAGGCAGGCTATGTCGGCGAGGACGTGGAGAACATCCTCTTAAAGCTCATCCAAGCGGCAGACTTTGACATTTCTCTTGCCGAAAAAGGCATCATTTATATCGACGAGATCGATAAGATCTCAAGAAGAAGCGAAAATCGCTCGATCACCCGAGATGTTTCGGGTGAAGGCGTACAGCAAGCGCTTCTCAAGATCCTCGAAGGCACGGTTGCCAATGTCCCCCCGCAGGGCGGCAGAAAGCACCCGGGACAGGATTTCATACAGATCGACACCAAAGATATTCTCTTTATCTGCGGCGGCGCGTTTGACGGCATCAGCGGCATTGTGGAAAAACGCCGCGGCGGCAGAGTGATCGGCTACGCAGGCGATCCCCTTTCGCAAAAGGATGCTGAAAAGCACAACGCACTCTACCACGATATCAACCCGCACGACATTGTCAAATACGGTTTGATTCCCGAACTTGTCGGTCGTCTTCCCGTCATCGTCGGTCTTGAAAACTTAAATGCCGAGATGTTACGCCGCATTCTCACCGAGCCGAAAAACGCGCTCGTGAAGCAGTACAAGGCGCTTCTCGATATGGACGGTGTCGAACTTGACTTTGATGATGACGCCATCACCGCCATTGCCGCCCTTGCCATTGAGAGAAATACGGGCGCACGCGGTCTGCGCGCCATTCTCGAAGATATCATGCTCGATATCATGTACGATATTCCCTCAAGAGATGACATTGCCAAGGTCACCATCACCAAAGGCTGTGTCAATAAGACCGAAGGTCCTCGCCTGACCTACAAAACCGCGGGAGAACTCCCCGAAGCCCAAAACTGATATAAAAAGTGCCAATGAATTGTCATTGGCACTTTTTATTAAAACACAATCGGCGGGCGCTCGCCGCCACCCTGTAAGGTATCATAAACCCGCGCGATCAGCTCCCATGTGGAAACATCCACCACACCTGTCACGGGTAGTCCCCCGCCCTCTTGGATCACAAAAATGGCATTTTCGGTGGCATCCCCAAAGATTCCGTCCTCCGAAACACTGGGAACGGCTGGAAAATCCTCGGCAATGCGGTTGATGTATCGTTGCACATCCAAAACATCCTCACCGCGGCTGCCCACACGGAGCGTCACACCGGGGAATGGCTTTGCCACATTGGAAAACACATTGCCGGGAACGGTCGCTACATCCGCGCGGAAGACATCAAACAAAAGATTCCACGTAATAAGATCCACTTCGCCTGTCACAGGAAGCCCCCATTCTCGCTGAAAGGCACGCACCGCCTCGGCGGTTGTCTCACCAAAAATACCGTCAAGCGGCGGTGACGGCACCGTATTCGTAAACGCCGAAATCGTTTGCAGAAAATACTGCACGATCTCCACAAAATCCCCCGATGAGCCAAGCGAGAGCGTTTCTTCAAGCGGCTGCTGAATGTCAGCAAAAGTGACCCCCTCGGACACTACCTCGTTGAGCCTTTTCACAGCATTGGCAATATAGATGATCCGATACCACGTCGCGCGCCCCACAATGCCATCCTCACCGAGATTGAAAATTCGCTGAAAAGCGCGCACCGCTTCCTCGGTTCGCGAATCAAACACGCCATCAGGCGGCGTAATCAAAGGAATCGCCGGATAATTTCGCGCAATGCGGTTGAGCCTGAGCTGTACCTGCAGCACATCGTTGCCCACACTGCCAAAACGCAGCGGCACGGGCGGCACGCTTTCGGTCACCGCCTCGATCGGCGCGTTTTCCACAAGCGAAATATCATCGCCGTAAAAGCGCGTCAGTATGTCAAACGGACCAAGCCCCTCTTCGGCAAGCGGCACCGTACCCCATTGCGAAAGCCCGTTGCAGGTGCTTCGGTAGCCGTCGCAGTAGCGCGCAAAAAGCGGCTCCACAAAGCCGTCGCGCACAATGTAGCTTGTAAAAATATCATCCACAATGCGTGAAATATTTTCAAACACATCGCGGTCTTTCACAAACGACTGATCGATCGAGGTATCGTTCGTAATATCAAAATCATAGCCGCGCGAGCGGTAAAACTCGGTGTAGATGCGGTTTAAGGCAAACGAGATCTGTGCATATAAATTCGCGCGGATGGCAGCTTCGGGCCAGGTGGGATAGATCTCGCTCGACGCCACGTTCTTAATGTAATCGGGAAACGAAACGGTCACGTTTTCCGCTGCCGCATCGGCAGGACCCAAATGAACCGTCACCGTTTCGGGAATTACGGGAATAAGGGGTGATGCATTCATAATCGGCTCGCCCCGCTTTCGTTCACCACCGAATCAAAATACGGCGGAATCGGCACCACGTTCGGAATCGCCTGCAGATTCGTCTGCTGAACCGAAATTACATTTTCAAATACAGGCACGCCGATATACTGCGCGCCGTAAAAGCCCTCTTTTTCCACAAAGATCGAAACCTCGGCGTATGGCTTCTCTGCTCCCGGCGTGAGCGACTCCGCCGCCGCAGGCGTTGCCACCTCAATTTCCGACGTATAGCCGTCGCGGTTGGTCTTGCCCTCAAAGATCAATTCCCCCGCATCATTGTACACCCGCACGTCGGCATACGGGACAAGCAGTAACCCATCTGCCGTGCGCGTGCTGACAAGAAGATATCCTGTATTCTCCATCAACTCTCCATCCTTTCGTATGTACTGATGACAGTATATGACAGTCGCTCCCTTTTGGGGAAAGAAGTGCAAAAAAAGTATCCCCCAACCTGCCCAAAAAATGATTTAAAAATTTTTCCAAAAACATGATGTCATTTTCCAAAATTCTCCGTCTATATAGGTGAAAAGGCCTTTGACTCGCAAAACCCAAAAAAGGAGGTTGCGTGAAAAATGAATTTTTCACGCGGGTTTTGTGGCTTTCGTTGTCTTGCGACAACGATTTTGCTGCGCAAAACCAGCCCCAATTCCCACAAAAAGGAGGTATGTATGAACGATACAGATATCGTAGCACTCTTTGAAGCGCGTGATGAAGAAGCCATTCGGGAGTGCCGCGCCGCCTACGGCAACTATTGCCATAGCATTGCCCTTCGCATTCTGGAAAACCAAGAGGATGCCGAAGAATGCGTTGCCGACACGCTGCTTCGCGCTTGGAACGCCATCCCGCCCGCAAAGCCACGCGCATTGGCAAGCTACCTTGGCGCTATCACGCGCAACCTCGCTTTCGATGCTTACCGCAGAAAACGTCAGCAAAAGCGCGGTGGCGGCGAGATTATGCTGGCTTTTGACGAAATCGAAGAAGTATTTTCGGCAAACACCACACCCGATGAAGCACTTGACCGCAAGGAGCTTGCTGCCGTGTTCAACCGCTTTCTCGGCAAACTGTCCGAGCGGGACCGTAACATCCTCCTTGCACGCTACTATTTTGTCTATCCCGTCAAGGATATTGCCAAACAGTACGGCAAAAGCGAAAAGTACGTGCGCGTCATTCTGGAGCGTACCTTGCAAAAACTCCAAAAATATTTAGAAAAGGAGAATGATATATGAATATAAACAGTCATCAGTTTTTTGATCTTTTGAACGAAGCTGACAGTAGCTACCTTGCCGCCGCCCATAAGAGTATGACAGCAAAACCGGCACGTATGTGGGTTCGCCCCGCCCTGATCGCCGCCTGCTTAACGCTTGTTCTCGTTGCCATTCCCGTAGGCATTCTGATGGGCAATCGCACAATAAAGCCCACCATTCCTGTCATTGACCCAAGCACAAGCGATCATACCGTCACCACGACACAAGCGCAAGTACCGCAGACAACTGCCCGCCCGAGCATTCTCGATATTCCGGGAGCGACAGTGTTTGACGAGAATGACAAAAGATTTTTAACGTCAGGAAGCGCCTATTCCGGTAACTATTCTGTTACTGAAGAAGAAAAGTTGGAAGCAATCACACATATGAAAGAAAACAATTCGGTGGTTGTTGGTATTATCAAAGATTTCACCTCTGTTCTTGTAGAAGACGGTGATGCTTATTACCGCCTCAACACCATGGAAATTCAAGTCAAAAAAAGCCTAAGCGGCGTAAAAAAAGAAACCGTTACCGCGGTCTACGCCTGTCGATACGAACTTGATAACCGTTACTATATACCCGCTACAATTTATCAGCCCACAGATTCAATTTCAGTGACGAATGACATGTTTGAGCAAGCACTAATGTGTACCGAAGCATATGCACATCATAAAGACGATTGGGCAGGATTGTTTCTTATAAAAGATGCTAAAAATGAGAAAATAACTATCGGAGCCACTTCTTACAGTCTTTCAGACTATGCCGATTATGTAATGGAAGCATGCGGTCAGTGGGATGCATCTCTCA
>JAFQNZ010000210.1 GCA_017395715.1 Clostridia bacterium
ATACAAAAAAAGAGTTTATCTCATTCTTACGAATGAGATAAACTCTTTTTGGTTCTTGCCATTATTTAGCACCCGAAGCGCTGAAAACAATGCCAACCGTCTTTAACATGATCTTAAAATCAAGCCAACACGAACGACGGCGTATATATTCCATATCGTACATGATCTTTTCTTCGGGTTTCAAATCATAACCGCCGTTGACCTGCGCAAGACCTGTCAAACCGGGCTTCACCTTTAACCGTTCGCGAAAACCGTGAATGTATGTTTCAAAGGCATCATAAAAGACTTCGCGTTCGGGACGGGGACCGACAAACGACATGGTCCCGATAAAGATACACCAAAGCTGCGGAAGCTCATCAAGTCGGGTCTTTTTCAAAAACGAGCCAAACTTCGTAATGCGCTCATCTTCTTTACCCGCAGACCACTGTACACCGTCTTTTTCCGCATCAAAACACATGGAGCGAAACTTCACAACACGAAAGCGCTTGCCGTTTAATCCAAGGCGAGGTTGAAAATACAATGCCGGACCTTTCGAGGTTAGCTTGACAAGAATGCCAATGATAACCATCGGCACAAAACAAAGAAGCAACAAAACAAGAGAAACCGTAATATCAAAAAACCTCTTGAAGAAACGGTACAGCAGCTTGTTTTTCACGTCAACCGGGTCAACAAAAAACTCACCCTCAACACTGTACGGCAAAACAATGTTCTCGGATTGCGTCTCTTGATTGAGCATATCAATAGGTTCTGCCACGAGAACTCTCCTTTTACACAACAAATTCACATTCATCCATCCCGACCGATTATTTCGACCGAGGCAAGCTTATTAAATCATTCTACTGCAGAATTATATCAAATATCATTAACTTTGTCAACCCTTAGACAAATCACAGAAGAATCCTTAATTTACCATCTACCGGCAGTTGCCCGCTCTGACCCCATCAAAGAGGCTACTCTATCACCCTTTTTGGCCTTTTTGTTTGGATTTTTTATAAGCGTTTCCGCGGCGTGTCACCACGATGGCAATGGTTTTGAAGATCAACTTGATATCCAAGGAAAGCGAAGCATTTTTGACATAGATTGCATCCATGATTGCCTTGTTCTTGTAGAAAACGTCGTCGCGTCCGTTTACCTGCGCATAGCCGGAAATACCGGGACGCATGGCAAATGCGCCAAGACGCTCGCGCATGGAGTTGCATCCCTTTTCTTCGGGAATCAAAGGACGGGGACCGATCAAAGACATCGTACCGAGAAGACAGCAATACAGCTGCGGTAGCTCGTCGAGACTGAACTTGCGCAAGAAACGACCAACGCGCGTTACATACTGCTCGGGGTTGCCAAGAAGCGATGTAGCACGGTTTTTCGGAGCTTCCACGTGCATAGAACGGAACTTGTAGCAATTGAACAGCCTACCGTGTCTTCCCACTCTTTTCTGCTTAAAGAACACAGGACCGCGCGAATCGATCTTGATGGCAACGGCAATGATCAAAAACACGGGAAGCAAAAGCGTTAAGCCGATAAAAGACGCTACGATATCAAAGCTTCTCTTGACAAAACGGAAAAAGCGTCTCTTCTTTTTATTCTTTTGAAATTTGGCGATATAGTCTTCGTAAAATTCTTCGGGATAGTCACAGCAAGGATCGATATCGATCTCGCCCACTAAACAGTCATGCTTATTTTGGCGTTTCTCTTTCGCGTCGTTCACTTCGGAATCTGACGGCTGAAAAGAGCGATCAACAGGATTTCCCATACCAAAAAGCGTTCTCCTTTACTATTACCTATGTTTCCAATACCGTTATTTTATCCATACGCCTATTATTTGCAAGACGAGATATTGTATTCTCTTAGCAGAGAGAGAGACTCAGCAATTAAAGTTGCGTTTTACAACCAATATTTGGAAGCACACCTATTCTTTGCCATTATAGCATATAAATGTCTGTCTGTCAATATCGACATGGATCAACATTTTACGGGAAAAGAAGCTATTTTTTAACATTTCCACAAAAAAAGACCAAAATGCGCGCATTTCGGTCTTTTTATAAGCGGTTATTGTTTCTCTTTTTTGTCAGCCGTAAGAAGACGAAGTGTGGGCATCAGCATACCGCCAACGGCATTGCCGATCAGCACCACAAAGAGGAAGAGGAAGGTCTGCCATGTAAAGCTATGGCCGAGGAAGAAATAGAACATATCGGCAATCGAGTGTTCAAATCCCGAAAGAATAAACACCGGAATGCAGAAGAAAATGGCAAGAGGTGTTTTTTTGTCGCGGAAGATCACCACGGCAAGATACATGAGAATGCCGCAGAAAATCGCGCGGATAAAGGTTTCCCAGATCTCCTGAGTCAATTTCACCTCGGAAAGCGCCGCCGCCGTCACTTTGAGCGCAGGGAATGCGACCGAGAGCAAAAGACCGCAAAGAAGCGTGCCGATGAAGTTGCCGAGAAGGCCCCACAAAAGCACCGAAAAAGCTTCTTTGTCATGTTTTTCGGGAATAAAGCCGATTTTGCCCGTAAAGAGCGAGTAGCCCTGATAGCAAATGCAAAGAAGTGCTACCGAGAAAAAGAGCGAACCTACCACCTTGTCTTGACAAGAGAGAAATACCGTTCCGCCAATGGCGATGAGAATACCGGCAAGAATGCCTTCAACTGTTTTTTTGATCATGTTTTCGACCCTTTCTTTTGTGATTTTGTGGGGAGCATCCGCCTTTTTCCAAAAGAAAAGGCGCACAAACTTCCCTCACAGAAAATTTGTTACGCCCAGACGGTCGGCTTATTCTTTTCCGACTCCACGGTGGTTTTCCCACCTTCTTCCGTCAGTTATCGGAAAAGTTCGACTTATTGTAACACAAAAAAACTGCCTTGTCAAGAGAAAACTGCCAAAAGAACCCGCAAGCTTGGCTTACGGGTTCTTTGTTATCTTTTTTACTTATGCGTCATGGTGAGGGAGTTGTTTTCAATCTTCCAAGAACACAAAGCGTCTGCATACTTGCCGGCATCAAGTTTCGAAAGATTGCCGTTCAGAATCGCATCAAGACCTACAACCGAATCAAACGCCGTGTCGTTACCAACAGCATCGCCACCGGCGGTTGCCAGATAATAGTTATAGGTAAACGTACCGCTTCTGCCGTCCATATAGGCATTGATCGGACCTACCACCTCGGCGCCTTGGATCTTACCCATAAAGACGCATCCCGAGATCGTACCGCCGCTGCTTTGGTTCGATGCCGCGATACCGCCTGCATTCTGAAATTGCGACGTGATGTCCATGGTAGAAAGGCAGTTAAGAATCAAGCCACCCATACGGACAGAACG
>JAFQNZ010000211.1 GCA_017395715.1 Clostridia bacterium
CTTTATGGAAAGCAGAGAGCTTCATCAGGCAGAGGTTTGGGAAATGATGACCGTCCACATCAATCAAGCCGATGCGCCGATTCATTACGACCTCCATTTCATTCAGCCGCAAAGGTAATCGACTACCTCATCGTACCGCTCGCAAATGGACTGAATGTTTGCCTTGTCCCTCTCCTCACGGGCTTCGATCTCCACGAACAACTCCTCATCCACGAGGGCTGTCACTTCGTTTTGAATGAGTTCCGTGATGACCTTGGGTTCAAGGGCATCGAGCTCCCAACATTCATGACCATACTTGCGAATGTACTCGCTGGAACGAGCGTCCGAGAGCTTTGTGGGATTCGGAGGAGGATTGAATTTCTCGATCTGCTCCATAGTCAGGGCTACACGTTTCACTTCCACATCAGCACCGAACATATCAAGCCGCTCCTGAATGTCGCGGGTCATGTCGATACCAGACGGGTCATGATCTCCCAAATGGATGATCGTTCGGGAACAGCTTCCCGTTTTCTGAATGAAACGCTGTGCCGCAACCCACATTTCAGACTGAGAAGTGTACCCTCGGCAGGAGAAATGAGGTACATCCAGCTTCCTACATACCTGACTCACGATACCAATGAGAGCGTCTTTTTCCACCCAAACCTCAACGTAGTTGGGCTGATTGCTCCATCGGTCGAGCATATAGGAATATCGTGCGGATTCAATGACAGACTCAGGGGTCTTCCAATGGCTGTTGCTACGAAGGTTGCGAGTGCGATCTACAATCGCATACCAATCAATCAGGCCAGCCAAACGCCCATCATTGATGAGATTGCCGAGGTTCTTGTAGCTTCGTTCATTGTTCGGAATGAACCCTCGCGCAACCAACTGATAGTAGACCTGTCTCAGAGTAAGCTCATATCCCTGCGCTTGGTATTCGTCAATAATCGCATTGACAAACCCAATCAGTTCAAGGCTTTTCTCCTGAAAACGAATGTCTTTGTATTTGCGAAAAGGCATTGAACGCTCCTTTCTTAGCATTCGAGCAACGCATCCAACCACGAGGAACGATTTTCCACCAATCGGTTTCGAGCGTACTCGCATTGTGCCGCGCTGATCTCAGAACCGATACAGTCAAAGCCCATCTTCATGCAAGCTACGGCGGTTGTACCCGAACCCATGAAGGGGTCGTATACCACAGAACCCGGCTTCGCATAGATCGAAAGGAGCTTTTCACACAGTTCAGAGGAGTAGGTAGCCTTGTTGAGCGGACAAGACCCATCGTTGTTCCGAGCTTCGATGAGGTTGAAGATGTTCTCGTAAGCGGCCTGTCCTGTCTTGCGATAGGACTTGACCTGCTTATTGCACGAGAAGGTCTTCATTTCCGATCTCCGGCAGAACACGAAGACGAACTCCCAAATGCGCGTCAGGCGGTTGGATGAACAGGAATTTGGTAATGCGGTCTGCTTCTTCCACACGATCACATCGGCGATGGTGAAAGGGGTTTCGGTAATCACGGCGTTGACGGCCTTGAACATCCCTTCGGTGTTTTCTGCACCGTAGTTGATGTTGTAGAGTACACAGCCATTGGGAGAGAGCACTTTGTCAAAGGAGAGGAACAATCGCTTGGTGAAATCAGAATACTCGTCATCGGTCATATCATCCACGAAGGAATCGTAGCGAACGTAATCATACTGCCCGTCTGCGACCTTGGTGTTTTTGAGCGTTCGAGTCTTTCCTGCTTTCTTGTTGGTGTTGTAGAAGGGAGAAGTCAGCACCACATCCACGGAATGCGGATTCATCCGCTCCATGGTGACGAAGCAATTCTCGTTGTGAATCTGCACCATCAGGCTTCACCCTTCGCTTCCTGCACCTGCAAATAGGTAGCGAGCACCACAAAAGCAATCACCAATACAATGAGGGGAATGATGAGGAAGATCGTTATGAGAACCTTAGCCAACATCGTTCTTACCCTCCGTTTCTGCATCCCTCTGAGCAATCAGGGGTGCGTGGTACTTTTCCTCTGCTCTCTGTCGAGCATCCACGGCGACATCCAATTTGGCGTACCTGCCGAGAAATACTCGTTTGTTGTGTACGTTGATGTAGGCAATCCACATCTTGCGGTCAGCGTCCCAACTGATACCCTTATGACCGCTCGTGTTGTTCTTCGGCGGGGTCTGCGTTCCGATCACCTGAAAATTCGTGTGATACTGCATATTGGTCTCCACCTGCTTCGCCATGTTCTGCGGAATGGTTTTCGAGCCAATGGTGCGAACCCGTTCCCGATGAATGCAACCGCAGGAGCGTGTGGGCTGAAAAGCCTTGGTGAGACTCGTTGCCCGAATCTCCTTGCGCTTTCCGCAGTCACACAGACAGATGACATAGCCCTTACGGGAAGCATTACCTTCCACCACGAGCCGACCGAATCTTCTGTCTTTCAGGTTCATCAGGCATCCTCCTCGAAGTAACAACCGTTTTTGCGGTAGGTCGAACAGCGTTTCTTGTAGCTCTTGACAAGAAAGCCAATGTCATCTACGAAGTCATAAGCAATGGGCGGCTTCTTACCCTCATGAGTACGGGCGATTCTGCCGATGGACTGCGTAATGACTGCGTAGTCTTTTTGTGGAGTGGTCAGAAAAAGCCGTTCCAAACAGGGAATATCCAAACCCTCTTTGGCGAGGGAGTAGGTAGCGAACAGATACCGCTTGCGGCCTGTGCGCATATCCTCGATAGCCTGTTCCCGCTCTGCTTTTCCCTTCTTGGTGGTCATCTTTCCGCTTATCATGACCGACATTTCCCGCATGGAGCGAGGAAGCGTATTCATGAGAGCTTCGAGGTGATTGAGCCTGTCGGAGAGAATCAGGCAGGGGTGGTCGGCTTCTGCGACAATCCACGAGCCGATGTAGTGGGTGCGTTCCTCGTTCTCGCACAAGTAGCTGATGAGCTTGGTGTAGTTGATCGTTCCGTCTGTATTCAGGCATTCACGACTCAGCTTCACGCCTGTACCAAGGGGCTTGATACCCACCTGCATGATCTTGTCCTTGACCGCTTCATCAGGTACGGTGTGAACCACATGACCGAGAAGGGCGTAAGTGGCAGGAATCATGCCGTCTGCACGGTGAACTGTTGCGGATAGACCGTATTTATGCCTTGCGGATAGGCTGTTGAGCACCTTGAAGAACTGCGTCATGGCGGTGGGCGTTCCCGCTACACGGTGACACTCATCCACGATGATTACATCCCACAGGTCTTTGTACTGAGCCAAATCCAATCGGCACATGGTCTGAATGGTGGCAAAGGTGATACCCTGACCGATATTCACCTTACCTTCGGTGATCGTACCAATGAGCCGTTTGTCCATGTACCGCTCGGCTCGTGCTTTGCTCTGATTGAGCAGGTCTGCCGTATGGGTCAGCCACAGAGCACGTCTACCGTAGCGCATCACAAGGGCAATGCCCATTTGGGTTTTTCCGCTTCCTGCGGGGCTTTGGAGTATGCCGTAGCGACATTCCTTCACCACGTTCACCGCATCGTCCTGATAGGAGTAGAGCGGTACTTCACCGCCATAGGCGATCTCAACGGGTTCAGGGAACTCGCTCGTACAAGGATGACCCCATAGGAAGTGCTGAACGTCTCGGAGAATGCCGAAAGGGAGAATCAGCGCATTTCCTCGGCGTTCGTAGAGGGAAAGGGTCTTGGGAGTGTTGCCCACCCAGAAGTGCATCCGCACCTTCTTGGCGTATTCGGGGTTGGGAATGACGAGGTGTTCTTCACACCAATCGTTCAAGGCTTGGGAAGGATTTTCGACCGTGATGGTCGCACCGATGCTCACTCGCATAGCTTCACCCATTCGTCCAATGTCACATAGCGGCGAATGTTTTCGGCCTTAATGAAGGAAATGGTCTTCTGAGCGATGAGAATGTCACGATGAGGAATCATGTGAATCGCACCGTCATTGAGCTTCATTGCAAACCATCCATCACCGTTGCCGCAATTCCCCCAAAGCTCCATTGAAAGGTCTTGGTTGTCTTCCATGCGACTCAGAGCGAAGCCCTTACCTGAACAAACCTTGCAGTCAATCAGGTAGGCCACTCGGTTTCTCACGGCGAGTACATCGGCGGGTTGTCCTGCGCTGTTCTGTGCCATGTTGTGCGCCCAGAATCCGTATTCGGAAAGGCGTTCGCACAACTCAGCTTCAAAGGCGTTTCCGAGCTTTCGATTACTCATACTTGACCTCGTTCAGAATGTCGAGTACCCCTTCACCGATTATCCCTCGATTCGGCTGTGAGCCGATCACTCCCTTGGCTTCATCCACCAGATCGAGAATGGATTTGATGCGATCTTCGTAGAACTCAGCCGCATCGTCTCCCATGTACTCCCTCAGCAGGTCGATGAAGTGACGGTCTCTTGAAACTACCTCCCTTTTACCGTCTTTCAATCTCAGCATTGTTGCCATGGGCTTTTCCTCACACAGCCCCTAACGGGGCTGATTCACAGATGAAAGATGCAAGCGGGCGCGAGACCGTGGGCACCGTAGGCACTGAGGCTGTCCACAGTACCGTCAGAATAGACAAGGCGCACAGAGTGGGCGTTCCCAGAGTAAGGAGTGCCGCAATGCCAAGGCGTACACGTCCACATCCACTCATCAAACAGCGGAACGATCTTACGGTACTTGCGGTAGAGATCGCAGGAGAGAATGCCGATCTTGTCCACGCACTTACCATAGGCCGTATCGCCGTTATCGGCGGTGAGATCGGATTCAAAGGGAAGCAGGTCGTTCTCATCCATCAGGGAAAGGAACTCGGTGTTGAGCTTCTTGCGAGCACGGGACTTCGCCCAGTTGTTACAACCGTTGGGGTCGAACGCTTCCTCAGCGATGGGCTTGGCAGTCATGCACAGGACACCGCCCTGTTCGAGACCAAGCCGAATGAACTCGATACCGTGATACATGAAG
The DNA here is from genome assembly GCA_017395715.1 of Clostridia bacterium. Classification (GTDB taxonomy): domain Bacteria; phylum Bacillota; class Clostridia; order Oscillospirales; family CAG-272; genus RGIG1993. Next base: position 4,934 of record JAFQNZ010000211.1, read on the forward strand.
TGCTCGCCATCCTTGATCTTGGAGAAGTCAGGACGCTTGGCATTCTGAATGGCGGTCTTGATCTTATCGAGGGTCTTGGACGCGCTATCTTCGGATTCATTGATGAGGTTTTCGATACTCTCAATCAGATTCATGATTCATACTCCTTCCGGTGCTTTGTGACCATACCGCTTCTGATACCATTCCTGAAAGGCTTTCTCATGAGCGGGGTCTTTGTAATACTCCAATATGGTATCGACCATACCGAGCAGGGGTCTTGCGAGGTCGGCTACCTGAGACGAACTAAGTGGATTACCCATCTTTCTTCTCCTTCGCTTCAAGGTCGGAGAGAATCTGCTTGACCATTTCAAGCACCCTCGTAGCTTTCGGGTAGGTGTTCACACCACTCAAAATCTGAGACATTTCGGGCGGCTGAACTACGATACCTCGCTCTCGCAGTTCAAAGATGAGCCGCACCTGTGTCATACCGAGGGCTTTCATTCTCTCTCGAATCTGGAACATGAACTTTTGTCACCTCTTTTCCGGATTTTTGTTGGATTAAGAACTCCGTTACCATCTTGACAAACCCGGAAAATAGAGTTATTATTCTTATTGGTAGAACCACAACTCACCAACCGCTCGGAAGTGCCACCTTCTGAGGGGTCGCTTTCCTATTGTCAATCCGTATTTCGGACTTCTTGTTCTTATTGTAAGTCTAAAATCCGGATTTGTCAATAGGAAAAGTGCGTTTTTCGGAATTAAATTTTGAGAGGAGTCTGAAAAATGAACTTTGCCGACAATTTGAAGCGAATCTGTACTGAACGAGGAACTTCCCCGACCGCCCTTTTGAAGTCGATGGGCGTAGCCACATCCAAAGTTGCGATGTGGAATAGCGGCTCTCTCCCCAAGCAGGAAATGCTCATCCGTCTCGCCAAGGAGCTTGATTGCTCTGTCATGGACTTCTTTGCTGATGACGCTGATCTCGCCGCACAGAATATCAATAAGACCAACGCTGATGCTGAACCCAAGAACGAGGATGAATCTGACATTCTCCGAATCTTCCGTTCTCTTTCAAGGAGAGCCAAGCATGAGTTCATGTCTATGGCCTACGAATTTGAGACACGCGAAGAATTGACAGGGGATAACGCAAACGATCAATCGTCTGTTATCTAAATGGCAAAAGAAAACGGTCATCCCCTACAAGGTCTTCAAGACCCTTCGTGAGTTGACCGCAAGAAAACAGGCATTGGAGCGTAAGCTATGACGAAAGCTGTGATCTATGCTCGTTATTCGAGCCACAATCAGAGAGAAGAATCCATCGAAGGCCAGATTCGAGAGTGTCAAGACTTCGCCGCTCGAAATGATATGACCATCGTTGGTGAATATATTGATCGTGCGATTTCGGGTAAAACCGACAATCGTGCTGAATTTCAGCGCATGATACGAGACTCGGAACGTGGACACTTCCAAGTCGTGCTTGTCTATGCCATTGACCGCTTCGCTCGCAATCGCTACGATTCAGCTATCTACAAGGCCAAGCTGAAAAAGAACGGAGTCAAGGTCTTCTACGCAAAACAGTATATCCCTGACACACCCGAAGGTATCATCCTCGAATCCGTCATGGAGGGCTATGCTGAATACTACTCTCAAAACCTCGCCATCCACATCAAACGAGGAATGAAGGAAAACGCCCTTCAATGCAAGGTTACAGGGGGAACAACCCCTCTCGGCTACCGTATTGGAGAGAACAAGACCTATGAGATCGACCCCGCAGGTGCGAAGATCATCCAAGAGATATTCCAAATGTACGCTGATGGTTCATCGGCTACCCAGATCGTCAACTACTGTAATGAACAGGGCTACCGCACCGCTCGTGGTGGTAAGTTCAATAAGAACAGCCTGAGAACGATACTCCTCAATGATAAGTACATCGGCATTTACCGCTACGAAGATATTGAGGTCGAAGACGGAATCCCTGCGATCATTACCAAGGAGCTTTTCGAGAAGGTACAGGCCATGTTCCACCACAACCATGCGGCAAGGGCAAAGACCAAGGCCAACGCAGACTACCTCCTCACAACCAAACTGTTCTGCGGACATTGCGGCTCGAACATGGTTGGTGAGAGCGGTACTGCTCGTAATGGTGATACTTATTACTACTATAAGTGTTCTAATCGTAAGAAGAATCATTCCTGCACCAAGAAGACTGAGAAAAAGGATTGGATTGAGGAGATCGTAGTTCGTCATACTGTCTCCACCGTCCTTACAGATGAGAGCATTGAACTCATCGCTACCAAAGCAATCGAACTCATGGAGAAGGAGTTTGCCGAAAATTCGGTCTTGACCGCTTTAGAGCAATCCTTGAAGGATGTAGAGAAGCGAATCAAGAATCTCCTTGATCTCATGGAACAAGGTATCGTCACACCAAGCACGAGAGAACGTCTCCTCGAATTGGAATCTCAGAAAAGTGACCTTGACCAACGAATTGCCCGTGAGAGCATGAAAAAACCGCCCTTGTCGAAAGAGCGGATTATCCATTGGCTCATGACGTTCAGGGGCGGTAATGTAAAAGATGTAGAATATAGGCGTAGAGTGATCGACACTCTCGTCAATTCCATCTATGTTTTCGATTCAGAAGACGGCGATGGAAGGAAAATCGTCTTCACATTCAATGTTTCTGGCCAGAACACTTCTACTATCCATGTTTCGGATATTGCGTGTTTCGCTCCACCATACGGTGCAAATCCGAACCACTTCTTCTTTGTGAAGAACGTCTTCGGGTTTGTGAAAGAAATAGAGGTCACGGCATGAGCCGAGACCTCTTTCTTGTTATTCGGGGATTTTCAGGACTTCGCCCGTATGAATGATCGTGTTCTCGATTTCATTCAGAGCGGCGATTTCCGTCCACCGCCTACCGTCACCGAGCAGGTTCTTGGCAATCTTCCACAGGCTATCGCCACTCTGCACCACATAGCTCGCGTAGGTGGGCTGTACGGCATTCTCAGCGTACTTCCTACCCGTGAACCAAGACAGCGGTACAGCACCCGTCAGACGGTTCAGGTCGATGCGGTGGTCGATACCCGGCGCACCCGCAACCTTGGAGTAGCCATTGCTCGTGTACTGATGCAGATAAATCTTATCGGTGAAAGCCGCGCTCTTGATCTCCCAACCCGTGTACGTTCCCTCGTTCGCACCCCAGTTGGCAATCCACAGGGTATCGAAGATGGATTCGATCTCACGGTAGGAGGTACGCCAACGATAATCGCCCGTGTACTGACCGATCACCTTTACGCCGTGCTCACGCAGACGCTTGACATATACCTTGATGAGTTCGCGTTCGACCTCGTAGGTCATGCCATCGGCAAGCTCCTCGGTATCGAGGTAGTATACCTTCGGGTCATAAGGAGCACAGGCGGCGTACATGGCATCGGCCTGTTCGACTGCATCGGCTTCGGATTTGAGTTTCAGATAGTCATACACCGCAAACGGAAAGCCGCGCTTTTTCAGTTCGACCGCCCACCCCGCAAACTTGGTGTCATCCTTTCCATTCACTCGCGCACGGAGAATGGCGAAGTCATTACCCGCACAGAACTTGTCCATGTCGATAGCTTCCTGATACACGGAAATATCAGGGATGAAACCGTGAATCGGGTACACAGTCTCATCAGGAACGGTGATCTCAGGCTGTTCGGGTTCGACCTTCTCAGGCTCGTCCTGGGGCTTGGAATAAGCGGTCAGAGCCGCCATGGACTCCTTGCCGAACTTCCCGTCCACCTCGATCTTCGCGGCGGTCTGGAACGCTTTCACGCCCTTCTCTGTGTTCTTACCGAACTTACCATCGACCTCACCACAGTCAAAGCCGAGGGCATTCAGGCGGGTTTGCAGTTCCACCACATCATCGCCCGTCATCATCGGAGAGGTGCGTTTGAGCGTCCTGTCACCGAGCTTCCGAGTGGTAGGCTTGGCTTCGGGCGTGACTGCGGGAGTATTATCGGTCACAGAGGAAGCATCACCATAATCAATGAGGGAAGCAGGGAGATAAGCCCACTCAGTCCAAGGCCGCTTCGAGACCTTAGTCTTCACAACGCCATAGGCGAAACCCTGAGCTTCAACGGCATAGCCATTGCCTACATACACACCAACGTGACCCGACTTGAAAAGCAGTATACCGGGAACATCGGGCATGGTAGCGATCTTACCGTTCTTACAGCCCTTGGATTTCAGCCAAGAAAGCATACCATTCGCTCCCTTGTCGGGGCATCCGTTCGAGCCATACTTATTCTTGTATTCAGCACCGCCGTTCAGGTATTCGAGAACACCTTCGCCGCCGTTTGTCCAGAAGAAGCCTTTAATCAGGCCGATGCAGTCCATGCAGATATGACGGGCGGCGATATGCTTCTCGTAGGTAGAAGTACGGCTACTGCCGTAATGGGTCGGGTACTGCTTGGTCTTGCTTTTCAGCAGGGACTTGGTACAGATATAAACGCACGTTCCGTACCAATACTTCTGTCCTACCATAGAGAGGACGAATGCGATAAACTGTGCTACTTTGAACATGATAATCACCCCTTTCTTCGTTCAATAAAAGCCGCCGACAACGCCGAGGTCAACGCTGTCGGCGGCGAAATCATTTTTACTTGTTCTCAGCGTTCAGCTGGGCGAGCACTTCATCAGCCTTGATAGCGTTCTTGGTGAAGGAGTTGTTCTTCCACCAAGCCCACAGGGATGCGCCGAGGGTGAAAGCGTAGGACAGGATTTCCACGACCTGTTCATCCTCGATGGGCAGGGGATTCTTACCGCTCAGGGTAAGAGCCTGATTGATGAGTGCCACGATGAGCACGATGGTACGAATGATGGTGTCCTTCTTCACAGTATTCATGGTAAGTACCTCCTTTTCTTACAGTCCGAGCTTGGTCAGGGCGAGAGTCACAAGAGCGGTCACGATGACCGTGATCGCAACGGTGACTACGGTGTCCCATCGCTTACTCGGCTTTTCCTTGATTTCTTCCAGATCGGTAGCAAGACCATCGACCTTCTTACCAATGTCCTTCTGCTCATGAGCCATAAGCTGAACAGACATAGCAAGGTCTTTCACGCTCTCTGCGAGGGATTTCAGGTCATTGATCTGATTGAAAGCGGTCTTGATTTGTTCAGTATGCCGAGTGACCCGCTCATCCAGTTCGACATACTTTTCCGTCAACTGCTCGTGCGTCATTCATCTGCTACCTCCGTCCAGCCGTATACACCCGGCTCCCACACGTTGCCATCAACGTCCGAGACCCACTTCTTGTCATTGTGGGTGGTCTTCGCGCCCTTGTCGTAAGCATCGTGAGCACCCACGGGCTGACTCCAAGCGGGGTATTCCACGGAGGGGTCTCCCACTTCAACCCACAGGGAGGGGCTTACGTCAGGAGTCCAATCAGCCTGAGTGGTGTGTGCCTGAACGCAACGATAGAGCTTTTTGGCAGAACCTTCGGTTTCACCACCGTAGGTACGAAGCTGACCCACGGTAGCATTGACACCCACAACCCACGGGGCAAAGGTGTCGATATTCTCGGTCGCGGTCACATCATCGATCATGCCGTTTTCAGCCATGGTCACGAACGCGATGGAGGAGGTGAGTTCACCCTGCGTAGCTACCTGATCGGCGTGCTGACCTGCGGCCTGAGCACGCGCTACGCGCAGTTCAATCGGTACTTTAATCATGGTTCTTTCCTTCCTTTCAGATCATAAAAGTAGTGTTCCATGCGTTGCCGTTGGTAGAAGGTGTCACCTCGCTTTGCATTCGCTCGCCAAGCGATGAAGCTATTGCGTGTTGTTCCTTCTGCGAGCAAACCCGCACGTTCTTTTGCCATGAGTTTCTTCATCTTGCGTCTCTGTTTGCCGAGCTTCTTACCGTTCATGTACCGCAGGATTCTTCCTGTATCGGCGGCAATGACGAACCGCCAATTCATCATGCGGACACCCTGCTTCAAGGGGTAGAGGGTCGTTTTCTTATTGAGTTCCAAACCCAACGCTTGAACCTTCTCCTCAATCCGCTTACGGCACTCCTGCAAATAAGACTTGTCAGGATGTATCAGCACAAAATCATCCATGTAGCGCAGGTAGTGCTTGATTCTCAGCCGTTCCTTGATGTAATGGTCGAGATCGTCAAGCACCGCCAATTCCACCAACTGACTGATCTGACTTCCGAGTCCGATACCTGTATCGCCCTCGAAGGAATCAATCACATTGCAAACTGCCTGTGCCGCTCTATCATCCGAAATACGCTTACGAACCGCATTCTTTGCGACTTCGTGCGAGGTTGAAGGGAAAAACTTCCGAATGTCGCATTTGAGTACCCAACCTTCCGTACCATGCTCCAAGTAATACCTGCGCAGGTGAGCGGTCATGCGGTCGAGGGTGAAGTCTGTACCCTTTCCCGTCTGACACGCGCCGTTGTCATGTATCAAATGCTCCACCATGTCATTGTATAGACCTGCCATACACAGAGCCTTTTGAAACTGACGGTCTCTCAGGCGGGTCGCTACGATCTCCCTTTTCTTCGGTTCATAGACTGTGAAGTGCTGATAGGGACTGATTCTGTATTTGCCTTTGAGCAAGTCCTGCCGTAAGTGATAGGTGTTCTTTAGGCCGTTGGCTTCATACCCAACCACACTATCCTTCCACCGCACGTTGCGGCAGGACTTCTTCAAGGCTTTGTACAGATTTCCGAACTCTATGGCTTTATCAAAATATTGGTCATTCATAAAGGGGTCATGGGTGCTCGGTAGCAAGGCCACCCCGCAAGGTGCTTGCGTCACCCACATTTTTCGCTCCTTTCAGAGACAGGATAATCACTCCTTGTGTGAGTGTACTGCTTTCGGCTCGAAGCCTACTCGAATCGGACTTTCTCACAATCGGGCGCGAGACCGTTGGCATTGTTGGCATTGTTGTTGTTCACAGTACCGTCAGAATTGACAAGGCGCACATTGTTGGCGTTCCCAGAGTTAGGAGTGCGCAACCACCAATTCGCCGCCGAACTCTCGCTGGTAAATAGTCATTACCCTAATTGGAGTTTAGCCGTGTATCGCGTTTTATCAGACTTCATCCAATTTTTCAGTCTGTCATCGGCTTTCAGGACAAGACCCGTCCAGTATTCCACCCGATTAGACTCAATCCCGAATGAGGTATAGGCGAGATCAATCAGGGAAAGCAGAGCTTCCAAATGACTGTGCGCCTGTACCTGCTGATTTCGGCGATACTCGAAATCGCTGACCGTATCAACGAACACGGCGTTCGCTCTGCGGACGCAAGTAAGAGCGGCTATACACTCGTCTACAATCGGCTTCGCCATGACCCAACGCGAGGACTTCGGAAACACCTTTTCCGACCTGCAAATCTGAATCGTGTACGCGCCGAGATTGGCTATGTCATTCAGCACTCCGAGCGTACCGTCACTTCTATCTCCTGTTCTAACACTCATATCCTTTACCTTCCTTTGAGATTGATCTATCAACTGCCCCTAACGGGGCAGATTACGGGATTACACGATGGTGCAAGCGGGCGCGAGACCGGAGGCAGAGTAGGCATAGTAGTTGGACACAGTACCGTCAGAACGGACAAAGCGCACAATGACGGCGTACCCAGAGCTAGGAGAGCGCAACCACCAATTCGCCGCCGAACCGTCACGATACTTGATGCGGTCAGCATTGCCAGCACCTTCATAGAAGGGGAACAGCACCGTACCATCGTTCACATCATGACTGCCGAAAATCTCAGCACGGCTCGCAATGTAGAACTCATCGTTCAGGGTATAAGCCGTACCCTTGGTGATGGTGCTGTCGGGAGCTTCATAGATGTTGTTCGCCGAGCACGGCAGAACCACCTTACCCACCACAGCGAGGAAGTCCTGATCGAGACCGTTCTTGTAACCCGCCAGAGAGGTCAGCCAAGACGGAGGACGGTCGAACTTGGTCTGCGGAGTCCACACGCTACCTGCGGCGGCAGAACTATTCAGGAACTGACGCATCGCGCTCTCCTTGTAGTTGTTACTGCCGTAAGAAACGCGCTGAATGCTGTTGATTGCACCCTCACCGAACGTACCGAGGTTCGTGCCGCCGCTACCTGCGGTAATGGCAACAGATTCAGTAGCCGTGTTCGTGGTACGATTGGCGAAGGACTGCACTTTCAGAGAAGTGATCGCCGTGCTCTCGTAGCCGTTGATGCGAAGCTGACCACCCGCAGGAACAGCCTGAGTGAGCGTGAACTGATAAGTACCCGCCGCCCAACCACCGTATGCGGAAGCGAGAATCACGTTGTAAGTACCCGCCGCCAGCTGAGTCTCGGCGTAGTAGAACGCTTCGGGTGCATCGAACTGAGTACCGGGGAGCAGGTCGTGTTGCTGAATGGTCATGGTGTGGGCATTCTCGTCATGAACGGATTTCAAATAATCATGCGCCACAACATCAAACAGGCGAGTGCCGTATACGCTGTGATTGACTGCCAGCTGAGTACCCACAGGCAGAATGTCCTTCGCAATGCCCGAACGCACCGCTTTCTGAATACCTTCCCAAGTGGAAATGTCCACCTGACTGCCGACCGCCTTAGCGATCTTTGCAAGGTTCTCGTTCATAACGTCCATCTGTTCCTTGGTGGGGAGAAAGAGCTTACTCATGATTTAATCCTCCTCGATGTAGAGATAGCCATTTTCAAGGCCGAAGCGATAAGCCGTGCCATCGCCATCGTCCACAATGGTCTTGTTCTGACCCATGAAAAACAGGGTGCTATTGCGAAGCAGACATTCCACCATGGAGTTCGCCTTGAAGAAGTTGGTGTCGAGTGCTTCGCCGTTGAGGGTCTTCGCCGCAATCGCCGCACCGTTCAGCGTGAAGGTGTCTCCACGGTTGAAAGCCGCCGTTGCGTAGAATTTCAGGTTTTCGGTCGCGGTGTTCTCGGTGGTCAGCCTGTGAACCATGCCGCTCTTGGAGTAGTTACACTCCAACACACAAGCCGCATTCACATCAGCCGCACCAAAGCCCGACCCTTCCTGCTGATAAGCGGTCGTGTCCTCAATGGTGGAGACCACGCCGTTTACCTTGTAGGTTCTGCCCCCGGAAGGGGGAATTTCATCTTTGTAATGCTTAACCGCCAATGTTCTTCCCTCCTAACGTGAATTGAAGTTTCGGTATTCCGGCCTTCTGACCATGGAATGCCTTGTAGAGAAGCAGATGGTTGTTCTCGATAGCGTTCAGTTCGCTCGCCGTCCAACCCGCACCATTGCTCGCATAAAGCCGCATGGACTTCGCACCTGAAGGAGAGTAGCAATTCTCCAACAGGGCTTTCGTGGCGTTGACCACGTTGTTGAAGAAGGAAACTCGCGGATAGCCCGACATACTCGCGCTCTCCAAGGAAGGAGCGGTGTAGTCTGCATACATCGTCTTGCTCAGGGCAAGCAGATATTCGATGTTTCCCTTGATGCGGTTGTAATCAGGGTTGATGTTGAAATAATCGCCGTCAACCCAATTCGTTTTCGGTGTTACCCAAGCCATTATGTCAACCTCCTTACGCTGATTGCACCTTCTTGTCCGGGTAGCTTGTACTGCAATTTGTTGATTCGGGCGGGAATCATTTCTTCAAACTCGGACTGAATGTAGATCATGTCATTCGCATCCAAGCGGAAGTCCTGACGGAAGTTCACCTCGTAGCTGTTGCGGTTCTTATAGTAGTTCGCAATCCATGCGCCCACAGCCTGAGCCGTGTTGGTATCGGTAATCAGCGGATTGTTCAGAGGGCAAATCTCGCCGTTCTTGTTCACACCCACGGAAACCGTCACCTGCTTCTCGCTCAGGGGGTAGCCGTCAAGCGTGATGCTCACCACGCCATCGGCTCGAATGGTCAGGAATGCGTTCTGCGCATAATACCTTGCAGATACGAGCGTACCGCCTGTCACCACCGCACTCACATCCACAGACGGGGCGTAAGTGACCTGAATCTCTTGCTCGCCGCCAACCGCTACGTTGTCGGCTTGGTAGATCGTAACCTTCTCGCTCTGCTTGGTGTACTGATGCGCAATCACATCCACGCTTTTGAGTTCTTCGGTCTTATAGACCGTAGGCTTCGCCAAGGCAATGCTGAAATCGAGGTAGAAGTCCGTCACCCGTCCGCTGTCGATGGACTCAACGCGAACACGGTGATTCGGCTTGCTCGTAGTCAGAATTTCGATGGTGACAAGCGTGTAGTCAATCACTTCCTCATTGACCGTGTACACGATTTCGGTGTTACCACGCACCTGCACGTTCTTTACGATCACACCATCACGGGAGAAGATTACGTTGAAATCGGGAGCATAGGTTTCTCCAATGCTGTCGAACCCGATTTGGAATTGGTAGGAACTCACGGGCAGGGAATACTTCACATACAGCTTCGGAGTGGAAGTGAACCTCGCCTGACCATTCGAGATCGCAGAACTGATGAAGCCCGTGGGCTTGTAGTTCTCGTTCTCAGGCATGATGTAGAGCTTGCTGTTCGTCTCCACTCGCCACTTGTTCGGCTCGAAGGTGATATAATCGTAGGCCGCAGTTCGGTCATAGGCTTGCTGAGGATTGCTCCAAGGGGTATGCCCGTTGTCGCTTACGCTCACGTCAGCGTCCAACTGCAACCGCATCCTCACCTTACCGTCTACGTCACAATACAGCACACATCGTCCTGCATTGGCGATAAGCTGTAAGCACTCCCTATGAGTGAGTGCGGGAATCGGTGCATGAGTGATGACTTCCTTCAATCCCTGCGGAATATCGTAATCGGTCACTCCTGCATCGGCGAAAACATCTACCGCCAGATCATACAGGGAAATACCTTCGGGTCTCCACGCTCCCTTGTAGTAAGTACCCGTCATATAATAGAGCAGGTCGTTCGCTTCAAAGGTCGCGGTCTTATTCTCAACGGTCGGCGCATCGCTCAGGTACAGGTATGCGGCATCCACCCACTCGGTTTCGCCGTTCACCGTAGTACCGTAGCGAACCTTCAAAGGCTGACCGTTCTCGAAATACTCCCAAATGCCCTGCGGGTTGTCGGGGTTGTAGTCCTTGTCGAGATTCGCCACACGCATCATCAGCTTGTTATACGGCAAGCTCGAAGATACGGGGTCTACATACATCGTGTGATCGGTGGAGAGAATATCCTTCGTGCCGAATATCTTCACCAAGCCGAATACCATACGACTTACTCGCAACCTGCGGTATGGCTCGTTCATCGAAAGGAACTCGAACCTCACCCTGTCGCACTCCTGAATGTGGTTCTTGGAATCAATGAACTCCAAGCTGTCGGGTGTGGAAATGAACTGAACCACCTGTTCGTTGCCGAGGTATGCCGTCACGCGAATCTCCTTGGGGTAATCCTTCGCAAAGGTGTAGGTCATGCCCACAAACTCACGCGCCTTGTCGAACGCTACCTCAATGGTAGGAACGGTACTGAACACGCCGTTTGCGTCCGTCATGACCGAGCTTACGAAACCATTTGCAAGGTAGTTCGCTTCGGGCAGAATCAAGGCATTGCCACCAACCGCGAAGAAATCCTTCTCGAAGGTGATGTAGTCACACTCGTGCTTCTTATCGAACACGCTGGTGGCAAATGCCGCTTTCTGCCGCTCGGTGATCGTGGAGTCGGTTTCGACTCCACGATCAATCATTTCGAGCCGCGCTTGAAACTGCGAGGTAGGGCGAACAACCTGATTCATGGTCTCTTTGTAGGCGTTAGATACCACTTTCATAGCCGTTCACCTCACTCTCCCACATCGATGATGTTCGCCTTGCAGTCCAAGTAATACTTGGGTTTGTTGGTGATGGGGTCAACCATGAACGGCTGTGCCGTTCGATCACCAACGTAGAACTTGCGCGTAACCCAATCATTCGTAACCATGTCGATGTATCGGACAGAGAACGTGAACTTCTCAAACTCTTGGAGCATTCGAGACCACACTTCGGGAGTCAGCACACTCCAAGTCAGTTCGATCTTGCCCATGTCTCTGCCGATACGCTCGCCACGCATTACGCCGTCAGCCGTTCTCGCACTATCCACAATCGTAGAGACCTGTTGCAGTCCGCTACTCTTGCTGGGGTACGGGAACGCTATGCCGTTAATGTAAATGAATCCATTAGCCATGACTGAACGCCCCCATTCCCAGATCATAGCCACGATTTCGGGCTATCTTCTGCTGATTTTCGTAGATTTTCTCGCCGTCAAGGTAGACATTGATGCGAGCGGGTTCACCGCCGTCATTGCCACCCATTGCCGCAGATACGGCCTGATAGACACCGATGGAAACAGCGTCTACAATCTGATCGTTGTTCGCAACAGCGGTACGACCGCCGATGCTACCAACCAACTCAGGCCCGGCTTCTCGTGCCACGAACATCTGACCCGTAGGAACGAAACCGCCGTCCTTCTTGAAGGTGATGCTATCGCCGCTTACCGTACCCGTGAAAGTGACCTTCGTACCCGCACTCTTGGCGAGCTTGATATAGCAGGTCTTCGTCCAACTGCTCGATACAAAAGAACTCAGGCTTGTCCAACCGTCCTTCGCAAGAGAGATACTTACCGAACCGCTCTCGCTCGTACTGTTGTCCTTACACCATTGAGAAATGCTCTTGTTCGCCCAGTTACCCTTCGCCAAGTCAACAGACTTCGTAACCTTACCACCGAAGATGGAGTCAAGCAAAAGCCATGCGGCAACCGTAGCGACACCGCTCAGGAAGCCCGTTTTTAGTCCGATAGACTTCGTAACAGAGCCGCCCATTTTGTTGTTGGTAATCCAAGAGCCAATAGAACTCCACGCAGAGGTGTTGGTTACTCCGATACCCTTGGTTACATCGCCGCCCATCTTATCGGTAGAAATCCAGTTCGCAACCGTGCTCCACCCCTTCTTGATGAGTTCGACCATGGGTTGCAGGACAGGAAGATTGACCGAGAGCAGACCTTCCTTCAAGCCCGTAGCCGAATCCGAACCAATGGTGGTGAAACTACCCTTGGTGAACAAAGCTACAATCTTGCTCTTTACGTTGGTACTGAACCACCCGCTGACAGGAGACCAGTTCGTCTCGGTGTCGTTCTTCGCACCGAGGAAAGCCGAGACAATCCCGCTACCGAGATTCGTGAACAGCGTTCCAATCGGAGAGGAAACGATCTTCGAGAACCAATCGCTCACAGGACTCCATGCGCTCTTACTGTCATCCTTCGCACCCGTCATCTTACTGATGATCGTAGTACCGAGGGTAGAGAACAGAGTGCCGATGGGAGAACTGACGATCTTACTGAACCACCCGCTGACAGGAGACCAGTTCGTCTCGGTGTCGTTCTTCGCACCGAGGAAGTAGCTGATGATATTCGCAGTAAGCGTGGAGAACTTGCTGTTGGTGGGGTCGGTCACGGTCGTGCCAAACCATCCACTCATCGGAGACCACGTTTCCTGCACATCATCCTTGGTGTCTTGGAACAACTGACTTACATCCGCATTCATTCCCGTGAACTTGCTCACGATGATGTTGATGAAGTTCTGGAACCAAGCAGGGAGATTCGTCCAAGTGTCTTTCAGCTTCGTACCGAGCGTAGCAAGACCTGCGAGCAGACCTTCTACGATGTAGATACCAAGCCGCTTGAACAACTCGGAAGGACTGTGTACTTCGTTCTCAGTAGCCGCCGTATCATACGGAATACCGAAGATTTCGGCGAGTGCCTTGATAGTGTCATTCATTTCGGTGTCGATACCAAGAATCATGCCATCCACAAGGTCAATACCGAGAGCCTTGAACATTGCCGTCATGGTCGAATCATTCTTAGCAAGCGAGATTTCAGTTCCATCCTTCAAAGTCAGAACAATGTCACCCGCTTCATCCTCAATGATACTGGTAGCATTACTCATACCGTTGGCGATAACGCTTGTCAGATCATAACCAAGGTTTTCGAGCATGGCTTGTGCTCTCGAAGTCCCGAAGGTTTCAGACAGCGAATTGTAGAACTGCGTTTGAACTTCCGTACCGAGAATATCCCAATCGGTAAATCCAAATACATTCTTAGCTTCGATCAAGACCTGCTTGTCCTTCTTATCCAAGGTGCTGTAAAAGACTTCCCAGAACTTTGTATCGAAAGCATTCGCAAGGTCTTCGATAGAGCGATTCTCAATCATCCATTGGTCGCTACTCCACGACTCAAAGAATCTCTGCATAACAGAGGATTCTCCTGCTTCGATAGCCTTGGGAGAGAAAATCTCCTGTAATGCAGTCAAGAAAGACTGTCTTGCTTTCTCGGTGTCCGCAGTTACAGCCGCTTCAACGCTACCTGCAACATCAAGTGCGGCAATATCCGCTTCAAGTTGGCGAATAGTCTCATCCATCGACTCAACCATATCGTCATTCCCCTGCTTGACATAGAAAGCGCGAAGTTCTTTGGCGGCAACCAAACGACCTTCCATTTCGCCTTGCGCGGTAGTCATGGCATCCGCATAAGACGCTTGAAGTTCTGTAACCATCGTCTGATACTCACTCAATACATCCTTGAAAGAGTCTCGCGTGAGATCGCTGAGTTTCAGGTCGAGAGTAGAATCGAACTTGCCAGAAATGCTACCTGTCGTAAGTGCGAGAGAGATATTCGTCAAGGTTTGTTGAATAGCATTCAACAGAACAGATTCACTTGCCGTTAATCCATCCGTCATACCCTTGACCATAAGGTCACTCATCTGCTTACCGAGATCATCAATACCGGCTTCGAGGAGTTTATCGGTGCTCATGATATTACCGAGCATATCGGCAACATTCATGTCTTCACCGTTCACATTCTTCGGAGGTACGATGCTGAATGTAAGCGTCAACTGATTTTCAGATTCATCCAACAACGATTTGATCTTGGGAATCAAACCATCTTCGCCCGTAAGCTGATTGGTCAATTCTTCCTTCAAATCAGGGTCAATCTGAGCACCAATTTCGACCTTTTTCAGATTGGCATTGAACAATTCGGTCGAAACAGACAGAGCTTCCTTTGCGGTTTCAACATTGGCTATAACGCTTCCGACAAGATTGATGCGCGGTTCAATGTCAAACTCGAACAACCCCTTGGCGGTTTTCTCAATATCAGCCGCAGTCAACGCAATCTTGCCCCAAGAAACAGCCATACCCAAGATATTCTGCTTCAAGGAGATACCAACCAAGGTCGCAATCGCACTCATGGTGATACCGATGGTCGCGCCAATCGCCGCACCCGTACCGATTGTTGCACCCAAGCCAATGGCAATCAGGCCACCCGCCAACGCAGAAAGTGCGGTAGAGAGTACGTTCGCCGCCATGGTCTCCCAAGAGAGACCCGTCTTCGCAGAAACAGCACCCGTTCCAACGATAGCCGCCATCGCCGCTGTTACGGAGAATCCGATACCACCGCCGAGGAGCTTGCTGAAACCAAAGAGCTTTGCAATCGTTGCACCTGCGATAGCACCCGTTCCTGCGCTCACAATCGCAGAAGCGGCGGTGTCCCACAGGGTTGCATTGGAGTTCGTCAACGTACCAACGTAGGTCACAAACGCAGTCAAGGTCGCAGTCACGGTGAAGCCAACGCTTGCACCCGTGAGCAACTTCACGCCGAATGCCTTAGCGAGCAATCCACCCGCAAGAGCACCCTTCGCCGCCGCCATGATCGAAAGCCATACGGTGTTTGCCGTAAACCCTTCGGTAGATACGCCCTTGTACACAACCGCAATGGAGGTGAGTGCGCTAATCAGCATCATCGCCGATGCGCTATACCAACCAATCTTCGTGCCAAAGGAATGCGCCATGACACCACCTACAATAGCCGTGCCGAGACCCGTTGCAATGCCATCTGCAACCAGATAACCGAACTTGCCCGTCTCCATGAACTTGTTATCGAAGTCATAAACGAGGGCAACGGTCACTACTGCGGTAGCCAATGCTGTCACAATACTCAGAACCTTTTCCATGTGCTGACGAGCACTACCAAGGTTCGGGAGCAGACTCTTTGCCATGTTCCACAGGAGCAGTTCAGCACCAATGGCGGTTGCCACGGCAAGAATCTCGTCAAGGTGATCTTTAATCCAGTTCAGCGTAGGCTCGAACTTCTTCATCAGTTCGTCCACACGAGAGGAAACGGCATCACCGAGGAAGTCATAGACGGGCAAATCCCAATCCCAATCACTTCCACCACCGCCACCTCCACCGCCGCCCCCGCCACCGGAAGCATCGGTCGGGTCGATGATGTTCAGTTCATCGAAGCCCATCAGGTAGCTTTTCAGCTTCTTCGCCGAGCCACCTGCGCTGTCAAGATTGTCACCCAGATCACCAACACCCGCGCTCACATCGCCGATAATGCCCGAATAATCCACTTCGGGGAGAGAGAATCCGAACAGCGATGCGATTGCCGCCGCCAAGATGCGGATAGCCTTTGCAAGTGCGATAACCACGGGAAGTACCGCATTGAGAATCGGTATAAATACGTTACCGAGCGCACGAGCCGCCTGAGAAACCTGAGCTTGCAGAATACGAAGCTGATTCGCAGGTGCATTCAGGGTTCTTGCCATATCGCCCTGTGCGGTCGTAACCTGAGTCATGATCGCGTAGTATCGAAGCTGTGCTTTCTCAGCCTGAGTCATGCTCGCAAAGGTTTGGTCGATACCAAGGCTCAACGCAACTGCTTCCAATCGCGCCTGACTCAGATCGTAACCAAGTCTACGAAGCGGTTCAAGCTCACCCGAAATACCAGACTGCAACTTCTGCATGGAATCTGCATAGCTGATGTTGAAGAAGGAACTCAGGTCATAGCCCAACTGAGTCAAGTTCTGACTCATGATATACGCACGGTCACTCACCACGCCGAAGCCCGTAGCCAAGGTCATGAAAATACCCTGATTACGCATCCACTCGCCGGGGTCAATACCCATGACCTCACCAACGTGTTCGGCATACTTCTGTGCTTCCGAAGCAAACTGCCCCATGGAAGCATTGAAAAGGTTCAGGTTTTCTACATATTCGTTCGACTCATTGATGAGTTTGGCAATCGTCCTACCAATCGTCTGAACAGCCGTAATCGCCATACGAAGCCGTGCATAGAGGTTCATGTAAGAACCTGCCGCCGCAGTATTCGCAGTAGCCAAGCTGTTCGTGCTCGTGATTACCTGCTGAATCCGATGAGGAAATGCCGCGAACCCGCTGGAAATCGCGTTCATCTGCGATGCGAGGGGTTGTAGGGCGGCGGTAAGCTGATTGATCTTGCTACTGAACGTATCAAGGTCAAGGCTGTTCAAGCTCGCCACTACTTCGGGCATCTTCTTCAATGCGGAAATAGAGGAAGTCAGATTGGCCTTTCCGAGCGTGGTCAGGGGAACAAGGGCTTCTGCCAGATTGCCGAAGATCGCAAGGTCAACGCCCTGCAAGCTCTTAGCCGCATCGCCGAGCTTCACAATCTGAGTGGCAATCGAGGAAGAAATCCTGATACTCTGAATCGCGGAAAGCGTAGCCACCGCATGAGCCAATGCAGAAATCTTGCCGAGGTCGTTTATGTTCATCTTGTTCACAGCTTCGGAGATCGAACCAATCCCCTTAGCCACGGTAGACGAAATCTTCACGTCCTTCACAGCAGACAGAGAGGACAGCGCGGGAGCGATCTCACGAAGGAGAACCACACCCTGCACATCCAACTTACTGCTCGCTTCACCGATTTCCCCAATGGACTTTGCGATGGTCGAGGAGAGCTTCACACCTTGGAGGTTTTTCAGCCCACCCAACGCATTCGTCAGATCGCGCAAGTTGGTGATGGAATGCGAACTCAGTTTGTTGATACCATCATTCAGCTTGCTCATCTGAGAAGCGACCGAAGTGAGACCTACACCACCCTTGGTGATACCCTTCAACTTGTCGAGAGAATTGTATAGAGCATTCAATCCTTGTTCTGCGCTTTGCGAACTGGATTGAATTTCAAGTTCCAACGATTCGATGGTCGTGGACATATCTATTCACTCCTCTCGTCAAAACAGTTACGCTTCGGTCGAGGTAGTTCCAAATTTCTTGTTGGTGGAAGCCATCAGAGCTTCCATGTAACGCTTACCCTTCGAGCTTACGGCCTTTTCCTTCGCTTCCTTCTCCTTCTTCTGTTCCTTCAAGGTCAGAGCATAAGGAGCGGTGCTATACGGTCGGGGCTTTGTACCCTTCTTTGCAAAAGCATGGAAGATCGGAGAAGCGTCACACAAGGCTTCGTAGATGTACATACCTTGCAACCAAAGCTCTTGATTGCGTTTCTCGTTGCGAATCTCCTCAGCCTTGCGGTAGTATTTCACCAATTCGGGGTCTCCGTCCCAATACTGTTCGGGAGTCATACCAATCGCAAGGTAATAAGGAAACGCTTCATAGAAACGCTGTGTGTAAGTGATTAAGGGAGCGGATTGGTCTCCCAACTCGCTCCCTTCGGAATGAGACAGCGAGCCACTTACCAACTGGCCGTCCAGTTCAGGTTTCCCTCGTTCTCCTCCGGCTCATCAACCAGAGCAGAGATCGGCTCGTTGTACATCTCAGCCAGCTTGCCGATAAGCTCCTGCTTATTGGTCATCTTGCCGTAAATCTCGTCCACCAGTTCGTTCTTCACGAAGGGGTGATGGGCGAGGAATGCGCCCTTGAACAGAGCGGGAAGCGTGGTCATCGGCTTGTCCTTCACGTCAGAAGCCACGAAGCCCTCACGCTCCATGCGCTCAACGGTGCGGCGGGTGTACTCCAGAGTGTACTCCTTGTCCTTGTAAGTGAACTTCAACTGCTTACTCATTTTCTTTTCCTCCAAATTCGATTCATTGATTTATGTCAGCGGCGATGCGATCTGCACCGCCGCCGATTTCAGATTTTAGGCATCAGCCATAGTGATGGGGGTGGAAGGAGCGATGGTGATGGTCATGTCCACAACCTCGTTCACGCCGCCGCCAACAGGGAACACGGAAAGCTGACCCTTGAACTCGAACTTGCCGTCAGAGCCATCGGGAGTCAGGGTGTTGCCATCTTCGGAAGCACCGAACCACACGGCGAAGTCCTTCTCCTGACCTTCCAGAGCCTTGAGCTTGGTGAAGTCAGTCTTGGTGTAGTTGGAGGTGAACTCCAGAGCGTCAAGGGACTGAATGCCCGGAATGTAGGTCTGCATCTTGTCAGACAGGGTGGTGGTCTCCAGCATTTCCGGAGCACCGCCCAGATCGGGGAAATCCTTGATGTCAACGAGCTTTTCGTAGGTAGAACCTTCGCCCTTCATCATCAGGAAAATCTTATAGGTGCTAATAGCCATTGCGATTACCTCCTAAAAAGTACATTATCTTTCGATACCGTCACTCGGTATCGACCGACCATGCGGTAAATGGTCGCATCGTCCATGTTGGGAATCGGATTCAGCATCGTGCGAGTGAATCCCATCGCCGCCATTTCCTCATCAACTATCGCCGCAATCTTTTTGCACTCCGTCTTCTTACCTGCGGTCTTGTTCGAGTACACATTCAACTCGTACATCAGAACCGCATGATTCTCCACGGAATCGCTTGTCTGTGTCCTCGTGAGAGGGGTATTATCCATTTCAACCAAGGACACGGCGGGGAAGGAAGAAGGTGTCTTCACATACTCGCCTGTCACATAAATCCCATCGAAGGTCTCACGCAACCGAGTGGCGATTCTGTCGAACACCTGACTCTCAATGTCAATCATTTGAACACCTCCCTCGCTATATCGACTACCTCTGCGCATACCGTCTTCATGGCGTTATACATAGGCATTGCGGCGGGAGTACCGTGTGTAAGCACCAACTCACCGTCCTCGTAGAAGCCCCACACATTTCTCTTGCCATGCCCTTTTCCGTAGCCGCCGATGGTCATGCCAAGCTCGCCGCCCTTCGGATGAGGACTCGAACCCGCAGACCCGTTATGGTACACACCTGCACCAAATTCTACCCAAACGGCATCTTCGCCCTTGGCGATGACTACCGATACATTCCCGCGAGTGTCGATGCTTACATCCACGCTCGCGCTTCTCGCTCCACCACGCAGAAGATCGTCTACTACGGCAGAGCCAAAGCCCTGACTCGCGGTTTCCGATATTCGTTCTGCTACGCGCTGTCTCAGGAGTTCCGTTTTCCTGATGATCTCCTGCTTGTATTCCTCGATTTCCCGCATCGCCTTTTCAATGCTTTTCGGGTTCAAGGAGAATCGAATCACTTTCTTACCCACGGACATTCACCTTGCTCACGGCGTAGGAAACGCTATTGAGACTACGGGCTACTTTCTTCACCACATAATCCCAAGGCGTAATCACTTCGCCTTTCTCGTTGCGAGCAAGCTCACCATCCTCGGTAAGCTCAGGAAGGGTATCAATCCACAGCACGGAATACTCATCAATCGGAGTATCGGGTTTCTCGATGACGATAACCTTATCGTAGGCTTCGTCCTCGCCGAACTGACGGGTGTTCGTCTCGCCCATGGCGGCAGAGATATTGGCCTTGGAACGCTCAGGCTTGTGATACCTGACCTCATACTCGCCCGACTCATTGCCGTACTCGTCTAAGATCGGTTCTTTGGCATCGTAGAGCGCGTAGAAGAAGGGAGTCATATTTCGAGTCATACACCGCATCAGATCACCCCCACGAAGGGAGTTACATGACTGCGGATATATGCGATCATGTCCTCGTACTTGAAAGTGCGGGAAATGCCGTTCTCGTTGTGGCTCACCTGATTCTCTGCGCCGCTCTGCGAATACCCTGCGATAACCGCAAACACCTGAGTCATCTCGTATTCAGCGGGAATTTCGGTGGGAATCTCCTCGCAATACGAATACCTCCAACCCAAAATCTCCTTCTGAGAAGCGGTAAGGTAGACCGTCAACTTCTCATCTTCCGAGGTGTCCTCGAAACCCAACAGGGATTTCACCATGGACAGCTTTTCGGCTTCGGTCATTGCGGTCTACCTCCCTTCTTACTCCTCAGTCTTTTCAGCCTGTTCGGAGGAGTCATTCTGTTCAGAAGACTCGTTGGTGGGCTTGGTTTCCTCACCCTTGGGCTTGGAGGGCTTACCCTTACCCTTCTTGGTCTCCTTCTGATCGACAATCAGACCGATCACAAGACCCTTGGAAGTCATCTTCTCAGCCATAGCTCGTTACCTCCTGCTTAGGCCAGCGCGGTAGAACCACGGTGCATATAGATACCCTTGGTCTTGTTCTCGTAGACGAAGGTATCATGGTAGATGCGGTAGTCGAACTTCCACGCATCGGCCTTCTGGTTCTCGTTGGGAGTGAAGATACGGGGCAGGACGTGCTTCACAACCTTGGTCACGGCAGAGGGATGGACGATCATGAAGTTGATCTTGTAACCATCGCCAACCGCGCCGGTGTAACCGCCAGCGGTCTGACCTTCGGTAGTACCGTCCAGCAGGGTGATCGCGGTGTAGAAGCGGCTCTGAGGAACACGGACAATCTGCATATTGTCGTAGGTCTCAACTTCGCGGTTCACACCACGCACATCGTTCATAACGGTGCGCACGATCTTGGCACGGAGACCCGCATAGGCGGTCTCGGAAATGAACAGGATACGACCCTCGGTGGGGACTTCGGCTTCGTTCATATCCTTCTCGGCGGTGTCGATGAGGGCGGGAACATCGGTAGTACCGATCTCAACGTCACCAGTAGCGGTCTGAATGCCCTCAGCACCCGCGATCTTGGCGAAGGTGTAGGCATCAATTTCGGGAGCGACCTTGGTACGGATGAACTCACCCGCCAGAGTACCAAAGGCCATGCCGATGGTCTCCTCGTTGTCCATGCGGTCAACCATGAACGCACGACCACGGTCGCGGGTCAGGGTCAGGGTTTCCCAAGAGCCAGCGACTTCACCATCGGTGTAGCCCTTGTTGCGGTCGTAGTTACCCAGACCATCCATAGAGGTCTTGAAAACCTTGATGGTATTGCCATTCACAATGTCAACCTTGGTCGCATCGAGAATAGCGGTACGGGAGCTTGCCTTGTACACTTCATCCAGCAGAGGAAGGTACTTCTGAGCAAGTTCAAAAGTATTAGCCATAACTTGTTACCTCCAATTCATTGAAATTTAGATAGGCGGCAGACCGAAACTGGCTCTCAGGTCAGCCATTTCCTTCTTCGCCTTGGCTTCGTTGGGGTCATCCCCAGCAGGAGGCACGGGCGTTTCTTTCAGAATCTTCGCTCGCAACGCCTTTTCAGCGTTCACGGAATGCTTGCGCATCACGGCGAACACGGTTTCCATGTCACCGTCAGCCATGGCGTTCGCGGCTTCATCAGCCAGCGCTTCATCATAGCCCTGGGACAGGAAGGAAGCCTTGTGATTGCTCACAGTCTTTTCCTTGCGGAGCGTTTCAAGCTCCAGCTTCATGTCCTCCTGTTCCTGCTTGCGCCGTTCCTCCTCGATCTCATCGGCACTCATCTTCGCACGAAGCTGACGCTTGGTGGCGGCAAGTTCCTTGGAAACCTTGTCGAAATGAGCCTTGGAGATCATGCCATCCTTGGAAGGGGCAGGAGCGGGAGCGGGTTCAGGGTCGTTATCGGGTTGCGGGTTCGGGTCGGTGTCCATGTTTTCGAGCAGACTCAGCTTTTCCTCAGCCGTCATGTCCTCCCGATAACCTTCCACCTTCGTCCAGTCAAAAGCCATCGTATACCTCCTTGCGTTTGTTCAAAGCGGTTCTCTCCGCTTAACAATGAATGCGAATTTTATATACCGTCTTCTCTTACGGTTTGCGAATTGTTTTACCTCGCTTCTCTGCGAGTATCAAAACAGGGGAGCTTACTCCTCTGTCTCAACCTTCTTAGGCGGTTCTCCCTTGGAAGGAGGTACAGAACCCGCCGGGACAGGTTCTTTGTAATCCCACTTCCGCAGGAAGGACTTGCTCTGCTCGGTCACATCCATCGGGTCATTGAACAGACCACTCGTGGCAATAGCCACTTCGGGGGCAAGACCAGCTTCAAGCATCTGCATCAAGCTCTGCGTCTTGGTCAACAGGTTATCATGCTGTCTGCGAGTGAACTTGTAATCCACCTCGCGCAGACTCAGGTTGAACTCCTTCACCACGGTACGGATGATGCTCAGGGCAAGCCGCAGGAAACTCCGTTCAGACTCCTCGAAAAGAAGCTCGGTGTCCTTGGCTCGCGCTTCGCATTGACTCCAACCGTCTCTCAGGAATACCGCCGCACCCGTATCAGAGGTGGATGCACCACCCTTGGTCGTGGTCGGCATACCACAGATCACAAGCACCTGCTCGTAGATGTAATCCACAAGGGTCTGCGTCTGCGCCTGATTAAGCTCCTGAGACACAATATCCACATCGGAATCCACGCCCTGCGTAGACTTCACGATGATCGCACCGAGTTCTTGGAGCTTTTTGATACCCGCATCGTCAATCTCACAGTTCTTGAACTTCAAGAAGCTCTGAATGAACTGCTCAATACCATCCACTCGGTTGCTCATGATGGTGTTGATCGCATCCAACAGCGGAACGGCGGGTTCAAAAGAACCCATCCTTGCCATATTCAGCCGATACTCGAAAATCGGAATATCGCCCAAACTGTGCGCTTCCCACTTTTTCAGCACACCATCTTCGACCTCGAAGTAATGGTCACGAGTGTAGCCGCAATAGGTAGCTTTCAGGCTCTTATCGGCCTGTTCTTTGTAGACCTCACGAACACCCATCATCCTGCGCTTACCGAAACCTGCGTTGTACACCACGAAGGTGTAGCGCGGGTCAGGGGTATCAAGCATGAAGGGAGCGTCATCCTCGGTCGCGTTCTTACGGGGGAGAACCATGCGATAGCCAACACCGCCAATCGCCATCCATGTAGCGATTTCCTTGTCACGGCTCGCCTTGTTCTCGAAGAACATGAAGTCATTCAGCGTGGTAATCTCGTTGGAAGACTGTCCACGCTCACCGCGCCGCACATAGGTCAGCGGTTCACCGAGGAAATATCCGCTCGTGAACTGCGTAATCTCAGCGGCATGGTTTTCAACGATCTTGTTGCAAATCTCAGGCCGCACCTTTTTCGTGCGGGTGAGAATCGGCTGATTGCCCTTCATGTAGCGATAGAGGTAGTCAATCTGAAAGGAGTTGGTCTGATGAACGAGCAACGCCTTACCCAGCACATCGCACACATTATTGCGTGTGATTTCTTCAACGGGGGTGATGATCTCCGTCCTGCCAAAAAGCGGATTCTCGATCTGAACCCCTACGTTCTCACTCATCTGAACTCCCTCCCTTCTCGAAAATAAAAAGCGCATGATGTTCGAGGACGTGTCCTCTCGCATTCATGCGCCTTGAATCCATATTGCGGATTTCTACTATTCAATTATACTCTATATTTCGGAGCTTGTCAATAAAAATTCTTCTGATTATTGGATTTTATTTGTAAAGGAGCGTGATTTCTCCTGTCTCACGGTAAGCGTTCATATCAATCACACGCTGATTCGTACTCCCTCGATAATCAAGTTCGAGCGACCGCAGTTCTTGAACATACCGACCATCCACAAGCACATCCACTTCTCGTAGTAATACATCAGCGTTCGGAACGTGCTTTTCCAACTGTTGCAGAGTATACCCTGTATAACACCATACGTTCATACCTCTCGCTTTTGCGGCTTTGGCTATTTCCGCACAAGCAAATTGCTGAAAGAACGGTTCGCCGCCCGAAAGGGTCAGGCCATCGCAAAGCGGGTTTGCATCCATCTGAGCTATGACCTCCTCAACCTCCATCATCTTTCCACCATAGAGCGTATGAGTTTCGGGGTTATGACACCCTTTACAACGGTGTGGGCAACCCTGCGTGAATACTACGAACCGAAGCCCCTTACCGTCCACAATAGAATCCTGCGTGATACCCGCTACTCTGATCTTCATGACAACCTCCTCAATACGGTCTCTGAATGATTCGTACCTCAGCCCCCGCAAGCCCCTGAATGAACTCGGCGAACATCGCCATGGCATCAGGTACGTCATCGTGCTTATTCTTACCCGCCATGGTGTAGGTGCAAAGCATATCCATGAACCTGCCGTAATCACTCGATCTCTTATACAGGCTCTTGTCCCTGAACAGGCAATGTTCCTTCACCCATGCGCTGTTGACGATGATCTTGGTCTCCTTATTGGCGGTGGTGAACTTGGTGGTGATGTGGGTGATACCACCCTGCTTCTTGACTTCCTTCTGAACCTTCTCGGCAACACGACCACCTGCGCTGTTGCTCTCAAAACGGCATTGATGCACCTTGTTTTTCAGCAGAATCCCAATGAGACGAGCGTCCACCGTATCAGGCAAACCGTTGTCACAGATCACATCTTCGATATAGTAGTCATTACCATAGCAGTAGCCAACGGGAAGCACAGCGAAGTCCGTACCCTTATCCTTGGTATCGCAGACAGCCAAAATGCCGTCAGGAGCGGTGCTCGGCAGATCGAAATATCTGCGAAGCTCGTCTTCATCGTATACAAGACCCTCGCGCTCAATGGGTTCGTTCATATACAAGGCTCGCCAGCTGGCATCATCCATAATATCACGCTGTTCATGGTAGACCTTGGTGGAGAAACCCACGCCGTAAGCGTAATCGAAATTGCTCTCATCATTCGCATCCAAAGCGGGAATGACAATGAATTTCGCCCTCGGATTGTTGCTATACTCACTTTCAAGCCGTCCGATAACGTCATGGACGCTCCAACGGGTAGCAATGTGAAGCTCCTTGCACTTATCACCGATCTTACGCTGACGAAGGTCGGTGGTGTAGGTCTGCCACAGCTTGTCCAAGCGTTCCTTACTCAGAGCAACCTCGATACCACTCACAAGGTCATCGCAGTAAAGCAGGGTAGCCGCACGGTACAAACCCGCATTACCCGTACCGATGGAGGTAAATTCAAGGGTCTCGAATCGTTTGGGGTCTCCCAGATCAATGCGGCAATCCTTCGCATTGGTACTGCATACATCCACATACGGGAAAACATCATGCCACAGGTATTCACCGTTCTTATCGAAGATGCGCAGACATTCGTCATATACACCGCGAACGAAGGAATTACTATGGCTACCCGTCAGCATAGGTTTATCGGGAATCTTACCCGCGAGCCACGTCAGGAAGAAAATCGCCAATGTAGTCTTGCCTACGCCCGGAGGAAGACTGATCGCCAAAAGGTCGAGCGCATCATCCGCAAGAGCTTGAAGCTCATCAACCACCGCTTTCAGAATCTTACGGCGGGGAGCATAGAATTTCTTACTCGGTTCCCTGTTCCATTCGATATATAATAGGTAAGAATCGAAATCGTCCTTTGCGGCGGCATGGAGCACCTGCTTGTGAAGGGAGAAGAAATTCCTCGCAAGAGGTAAATCTGTCTTCGCAAGAGAGGGAATGAGATCATTCAACCTCTCGGAAATCCATTTCAGCCATTTGAGACCCAGTTCCTTATCAGTTTTCAGAGCTTCCTTCGCAACTGAATACAAATCCTTATAAATTCGGTAATTGAGAGGGTCTTTTTGCAGATTTTCCGCAATTTTCTCAATCAAATCAAGCATTTTCGACCTCCAAAACAAAAATAGTGCATGATCGCGTCTTTGCAATCATGCACCATCTTCAAACTTCGAGTTTCTTCATGTACTCCTTGTATTCCAAGGTTTGATTTCCTACCTTGACGTGCTTTCGTGAGCCGTCAGCATAGTATACCATAAAGATTGTCTCATTCACAGCCCTATTTCGTAATCCTACGCTCATATGGACTGTATCTATGATCTTGGTCTTCACAACTGTTCGAGCAAGAGCGGCTTTTTCTCGTTCAGCTTGCCATTCTTGACGTTGCTCGAAGGTTTTCTGTCTTCTCTGCTCATATTTACCTGACTTCTTCTCATGTCGGTCGTATAAAATGATGACCGCGAAGATAATCACGGCGAATATCACAGCAAATATGAAAAACATCTTCCCGTCCATATTACCCTGCCTTTCTCACTCGTTCATACCAAGTGCTTCGGCTGATACCCAACTCCTCACAACACTCCGAGACGGTCATTTGACCGTCTTTTTGCATTTTCAGGAATTTTTCAAACTCAGGAATCTCCTTGGCCTTACGACCTTCCTTCCAATCGGGATCATGTTCACGGCAGATTGCCTTACCCTCGCTCGTGCGAGCAACAATCATATCGCGCTCGAACTCCGCAAAGGCGAGGAAGATTGTCCGCATCAGCTTCCCAGAAGGGCTGTCATCGAATTTTCCCATGTTCAGGATGTTGATTTCAACGCCCTTCGCCAAAAACTCATCAATAATGTCAAGGCCATCGCGGGTGCTTCGAGCCATACGGTCGAGCTTTGTCATCACCACCGTGTCTCCTGCACACACCAACCCCATGAGTTCGTCCAGCTGAGGGCGGCTTTTCTTCGTGCCTGTGAAACTCTCACACAGAATCTTCTCTGCACCTGCTTCTCGCAGGAGCTTTTCTTGGGCTTCAAGGCTGTTTCCGTACCTGTCCTGCCCTTTGGTGCTGACTCGTGCATAGCCGTAGATCAACCCAACCACACCTCCTTTGGGAAATTCGGGAGGATTTTTCATCCTCAGCTTCTTCATGAAGAAGACAGTCAAAATACTTCCTTACACAATACCGTTCAGAAATATTCCCATTCTTCCCTTATTCTACTTCAAACCCACCTTCGGGGACTCGCGTCTCTCTCGGAACGACCACAACCTTGTAATCCATCAGCCGAAGCATTTCATTCAGCTTGGAGACAGACACGTTCTTCTGCTTGAATCGTTCACTCAGGACGTTGCTCTTGATACCAAGACGGTCACACAGCATCGCGGGACGAACCTCTTTCAGCTTCATAACCTCTTTTACAGCTTCCATGGCAATCATTGCTGACACCTTCCTTCATTGTACTCCTTGATGGCCTTGGTGAGTGCATTGACCACAAAGGTCTTATCGAGCAAGTAGAGATCGGAGATACCTTCTTCTCGTGCTACATCAACCACCGCCTGAACGATAGCATCATCCACCATATCAACACATTGAGCAAGAACCTTCTGCTGAACGGAATACACACCATCGTCTACATTGATCTTGGGAGTTACCTCAAACTGATAGTGCTCAAATGGATAAGCCATAAGAACACCTCCTTTCGTGAAAGAGTATAGCACAGGTATTTCTGAGTGTCAAGATATATCTGAGCAAAATGACTTTTTAATTTTTCCGGGTACTCAGAGCACTCCCTGCGGCGGGTGGCGGGTGGCGTATTCCCCCAGGGGTACACCCTGCCCACGTTGGCGGGATATGATCGCATTCAGGCCGCGCCCATGTGCGAAAACTGTTGATTTTCCGCACGTCTCGAAGACCTCAGAAAAATCTGAGAAAATTTCTTGTAAACGCTTGACAAGCTCAGATATATCTGATATACTCGTGTCGTACTCAGAAATAACTGACCGACCGAACGAGAGGAGACACCGCCATGAAGACCATCGAAACCATCCGCGCCATGATCGCCGAGAGCCGCGAAACCTACCGCGACACCGCCAACGCCACCCGCGAAGCCGTGAAGACCCTCGAAAGCATCTACCGCGAAACCATCGAAAAGACTCCCGCCGAGACCATCGCCGCATACGTTGCCGCCGTTGGTCATGATATGGCGGTGTGTGTCCTCGCTTCCCTCGTAAACCGTAGCGCGTGGGACGGGCGCATTTCTCGCCGTTGTGCTGAGTGGGCAAAGGCTCAGGAAAACGCATGGGATGAGGAAGCCGCCGAAAAGCTCTGGATTGGCTCTGACCGCATCCACCGCGCCCACCTCGATCAACTCGCCGCCGCTATGATGGAATATCAGCCCGAAGAACCCGAAGAAGAAACCACCGAAGAACCGAAGGAGGAAACGCCCATGTTCCCGAACCTGACCGCCGCCGTCAATGCTCACTTTGATGAGAACGCCGCGAAATTCGCCGCCAACCTCGAAACCATTACCACAGGCGAAGCTCTCGCGGGTTGGTACTACCGTAACCGCATGACTCCCGCCGCGCTCCGTATGGCGCAGGAAATTGACCCCGCCGAACCTCTCCCCGCAAAGGTACGGGAAAAGATGGTTTCCCGCTTTCAGCGTGAGAACGAGAGCGACCGCCAGAAATACCTGCACAAGCTCGAAAGAGCCGCCAACGCTCCCGAACTCCGAGACCTGACCGTCTGCGTGGAATGGGCAAAAAGCCGCACCTGGGGCGCAAATCCCACCGCCACCGTTACCGCGAACGACTCGCACCACTACGAAACCACCGGCCACGCCAGCGGATGCGGCTATGATAAAGAAAGCGCCGCCATCGCCAGCGCCATGAACGCGAACGCCGCCGTTCTCCGCATCCTGTACACCCACGCCGAAAAGGGCGGGGAATTCGCTTATTCGGTGTACACGTTCGCAGGTCTGCCGTACTTTGACGGCGGGTGCGGTGTTTCCTGCTTCCGGAACGTCTTCGAGGGATGCGGCTATGAATGGCGCGACCTCGTGCACCGGAAAACCTTCGATTCCTACATGATGACCCCCGCGAACGCCTGAAAGGAGATCGACCCATGAAAACCACTCTTTCCAAGCAATACGAGAGCCGCCGCCCGTTGGTGGTTCTCCCTCTCTCCAATTTCGGAGGGCTTGCCATTCTCGACATACTCAGCGAGTGCGGCGATTCGATCATAATAGCCGCTTGGGATTTCGGCAGGGGCTACGAAAACACCCGCCGCTACACCGTCAAAGAAACCACCTCCGGCCGCTCTTTCATCCGAAAGGGAAACCGCCGTTTCTACCTCGACCAAATGCAGAGAATTTGAAAGGAGATCGAACCATGAACGAATTGACCACCCTTTGTAGAGAATACCGCGAACTCCAGCGCATGGGCGAAGAAATCGCCGCCGAAATGGACGCTTTGAAAGATCGCATTCGCGCCGCCATGGGCGAAAATGACACCGTGACGGCGGGAGAATACAAGATCACAAACAAGGCCGTTTCAAGCTCCCGCCTTGACTCCGTAGCTCTGAAAAAGGCTCTGCCTGAGATCGCCGCACAATTTACGAAAACCACCGTTTCCCGGCGTTTCGTGATTTCGTGAGGAGGTGCGCACCGTGTCGAAAATCTGTTACCAGCTTGTCACCGACCCCCGCGAGCATACCGCCGAATTTACCGACACCCGCCGAAAAATTCCCCTCGTCAAAGTGTGGGGAGATCGCCCCGAAGA
This sequence comes from Clostridia bacterium, assembly GCA_017395715.1. Taxonomy (GTDB): domain Bacteria; phylum Bacillota; class Clostridia; order Oscillospirales; family CAG-272; genus RGIG1993. The sequence goes on from JAFQNZ010000211.1 coordinate 35,130, forward strand.
CCTCGCCACCGTATACCGCGCCGCCGCTTCCCATTTTCTCGAACTCGCCCACCTGAGCGAACACGCCGCCGAATTTGCCCCGCCTGAATACAGCGAGAGCGAACGCCGCGCCCAGTTCGACCGCCTGACCGAAGAAAACCCCGTTTCGATCTTCGAGGGGGTGAGCCTGTGACCGTTCTTCTCTGCGTGATCGTTCTTCCTCTCGTCATTCTCGCCGAACTGCTGAAAATCACCCATTGACACCAACCCCGCCCACCGTGGCGGGGCTTTTCTTTGCCCGTTCCCGCTCGCCGTGGGAATGGGCTTTTTCTGCGCTGATGGAGGGGCTTCCGGGGCGTTCCCGCTCGGCCTGTGACCAAATACCCGCCGCCACTCTCAGAGCCGCCCCAGATCGCCACCGGGAGCGCGAAAAGACGCACCTACGACACCCGCCACGGCTCCCTGAATCTCTCCCGAAATGCGGCCTTTCATTTTAAGGCATCTGGCGGCCTTTCTGGGGCGTTTCTCTGTATACCCTTATAAAGGTATCGACCGACACCGCCGGGACGCTCTGGGACGGCTCCGGGCGCGTCTGTGAATGCGTGGCGGCTCTACATTTCAGAGCGGCGAAAACCTGCATTCCGGGCGCATTTGAGCACCCACCTCGAAAGCCGCCCATTTTTCAGGTCATTTTCTGCCGATTTTCCGATCATTTCCCGAAAGTATTACGGAAATATTAAGAGACCCGCTCCCTGTGCATTTCTGCGCCAGAGTGCGGGTCTGCGTGTCATAGTCGGAGAGTCGTAGTCGCTCGAAAGTCGTTTAAGAGTCGATAGTCGTAGAGTCGGTAAGATACCGCTTCCGCAGATCATCCTCGTTAAAGTCGCTCTCGTTCTGCGTGTTGGGGGTGAGCACCATTTCCTGCTTATCCTGATAGCCGAAGTTGTTCTTACCAAGGAAGATACCCGAAACAGGGTTGATTTTTCCGCTGTTCATGTAACTTTCCCACATATTTTCCATCAAAGAGTACGCCTTTTTTATGGAGTCCTTTACCTCGCTGGGCAAGTCCTCTATCCATCTGTTCGAGGTCTGCGCACCAACCTTGATTTCCCACAGTCTTCTCCTGTCCAAGCCAAGAGCCATGCCCATACCTGCCACGGTAGGTTTCATATCGTTCTCAGCATACAGCATGAAGAACTCGGTGAGTCGTTCAGCCACAGCTTCGGGGTCATGAAGATCGACCTTCGACATATTAAACAGTTTGATGTTCACACCAAGGATTTTCGCGTTATCCCCTTCCTGCAACATCAGGCCGTTGTCTCCGATCATAGGAGAGTTGCCACCACGGGGCTTGCCCTTCGTCTTCACGACCTGCTCGCCCATATCCTGAATTTCCTTGCTCATTTGCGCTCCTTTCCGCTTAGGGAAGAAAGGGAATATTTTTTACGCAGAGCTTTTATATAGCGTATATAGCTTTATATATTCTCTTACACGTTATCTTCTTAAAATATTCCCTAATTTCCCTATCTATAAAATCTCTTACACGATACCTTTTTAAAAGTTCCCATTCTTCCCTGAGAGTCGAAAGTCCTTATGCGTTAGATGAACGAAAAAGTTCCCTTTCTTCCCAAGTTATAAATTGACGCATGACAACCACTCTGCAAAATCTTCGAGTGTTTGCTTATCAGGAGTCAACCAACTTGCACTCGCCCTGTCATCTGAGAACTCATAATACAGCCTTTCGACCGTACCTGCGTGTACATTGAGCTTACCATGTTCATTGAGATACCTCATGATCTTCTCCATATCCGCAGGATGATCGAGCGTATAGTCGTATTTTTCATAGACTTTCATGACTTTTTCCCTCCAAATAAGGCGATGATATAGCTGTCCGCAAGCTCCATCGCTTGCTTCGGTGTGAAGCCCTCTTTCAAGCCGCATTCGTAGAACCAACGGCACATACGCACGGTGACGTGAATGCTATCGAATACAGCCTGAGCTTCGGGATTCAATTTAGGCTGTTCAGGCATAAGTACACCTCCTTAGTTATCACCATACACGGCAATGACTTTACGCCAATACGGTTCATACTTGGCTACCTCAGCTTTCACCATGGCATCGAACTCGCTGTCAGAAAGTTCGGAGGTCTCCTTGTTATTCAGAGCATCGCTCACGGCTTCCTCGAACTCATCCTTATCGGTGAAAACCGTCTCTCCATCGTAAGGCGTGTGAGTATCAAGAATGAAGTCGATTGTACAATGCACCGAGGAGCAGTACATCCAACCATATTCACCGCCGGGGTTTGCTTCGTCACCCGCCAAGACCACGATAGGCAGGTCGGGATTTTCCGCAATGAGCTTGCGAAGCTCCGATGCGTCATGAATCAATCCAAGATTATCAGTCATGAGATACCTCCTGCGATGCTCTCGTGTTCCAAAGTTCTTTCGCTTCTTCGTATCCATTGCGGATGAAGGAGACCTCACCGCAGTTCAAGACGAAGGTGCTTTCACGGGTAAAACCGATCTTACAGGAGTCACAGCCAATGAAGAAAGAAGCCGTATACTCTCCGCTTCCCTTATGACCGCTACTCTTTTTCTGCATAGTTGCTTCCTTGCCGCAGAAAGGACAGGTTTTCAATTCATTTTGCTTCATGGTCTTTCACATACTCCTTTACATAGTAGATGAGGGTAGAAAGCATATCCGCTCGCTTGAAGTAGATAGCTCGAATCCCTGCATTATTGGAACACTCACTGAGATAGTTCGCGGTGAGAAGTTCTTTCTGCGCTTGTTCCAAGGCTTTCGGGATTTCCTTCTTCTCATAATCACTCAGCATGAGGAATCCACCTGTCATTGTTCGGAGTTGCCCACTTCGACTCCCGCTTCTCCTCATCCTTGTAGTCGATGATCTCCACAGCCACCATCATGTCGCAGAGGTCATCGAAGTCGATGTTGTCTACGGGCAGGATGTTCTCACCATTCCTCAGAGTGAAGGAGTAGCGGTCATCCTCGTAGTAGGTGAAGCCGCAGTCGCTTTCGAGCTTGCAGGGGTCATAGAGGTAGTCGATAGCCGCATTGAGAATCGAAGTGCCACGGGCGTTGCCGCCGATCTCGAAGGTAACGTGACCAACGAACTCGCGCTTCATCAGGGTAATACGGCAGGTGTGGACACCAAGGCCGTATCCGATCTTGTACTTATCCATTAGGAAACCTCCTTACATTTCGTGGCTCGTGAGCACTTCGATTTCGGTGACGTTCTCGAAGCGAATCTGATTGGTGATCTTCACCTTGGACTGCGGCATCACATCGAAGGTAGTCACGATCACGTCTCCACCCTCGGTCTCAGCGATGTGGAACTCAGAACAGGGATAACCACGGTATACGAACTGGTGTCTGTTCGCCGCCACATAGCGATTCGTGAAAATCATGTGGCATCCGACAACGGAATCCTTACGGGTACGGATAATGGCTACGCTGTTCTGATAGCTCATGTGTTCTTACCTCCGCACTTGAAGCATCGCCAACCGAACAGGCCGTGCGGGTAGAGGTTCACGTTCTTGCGCTTGCACTTCGGGCAGACGGCGAGACGCTTGATACCAGTACGCTTCTTAATCAGCTTCATCTTCCTCACTCCTTTCAAGGCTCTGACGAAGGGTTGCACCAACGGTGTTGTAGATCAAGGCGGCAACGGTCATCGCACCTACACCGCCGGGAACAGGGGTAATGTGCTCCGCGACCTCTTTGACTGCATCAAAGTCCACGTCTCCGCAGAGCTTGCCGTCTACACGGTTGATACCAACATCCACCACAGCGGCACCCGGCTTCACCATGTCGGCGGTGATGAACTTCGGCTTACCCACAGCTACGATGAGCATATCGGCTTGACGGGTGAAGCTCGCAAGGTCAGCGGTCTTCGAGTGGCAGACGGTCACGGTCGCGTCCTTCTGGAGCAGGAGTTGCATCAGGGGCTTACCCACGAGTTTGCTTCTGCCCACGATGACAACGTGCTTTCCTGCAAGGTCGCGCAGACCGTATTCGGTAAGCAGGACACCGATACCGAGGGGCGTACAGGGCGGGTAGAACTGCTCCACTTCCATCTGAGCAAGATAGCCCTGATTGAAAGCTGTCAGGCCGTCCACATCCTTGATGGGGTCGATGTGATTGATGAAGTAGTTCTCGTCCAGATGGGGCGGGAGAGGAAGCTGGAGGATGATACCGTTGACGCTTTTATCCTCATTGAGAGAAGTGATCGCGTCCACGAGTTCTTCGGGGGAACAGTCAGCCGCAAGGTGCTTCTCGATGAACTTGATGTTCATTCCCTCACAGGCTTTCTTCTTATTGCGCACATAGACCTGACTCGCGGTATCATCGCCAACGGAGACAACCGCCAAGCAGGGCTGATAGTTGAAATCGGTGAGCATTTCCACGGTGCTCTGCATTTCTTCTTTCCAAGAGCGAGCAACCGCTTTTCCATCCATGATCGTCATTTGGATTTCTCCCTTTCTTTTCGTTTTTCAATGGCTTTCTGTACGCAGGGGTCTTTGTCGGTAACGATTCGACCGCTTGCACACTTCACACATTGGATTCGCCATTTGTTGCCGCTCTGTCCCCACCGACGTTCAAAGTGACCGTATCCGGCGGGGACATAAGCTCCGCATTTGTAGCAATGGCCGGGGTACATATTTCTGGCCACGAACCTTCCTCCTTACGTCAGATGGACGCATCCATCATTCTGTTTGTTCGGTTCAATGTCCAAGCCCCACACGAACCACTCGTTCGCCTTGCGAATCGGGAAACCACGCATTGCGATCTCGTTGTAGAACGTAGTAGAACCAATAGGGTGATACTTGTTCTCTGCCTTACAGCACCACGCACGGTAGGCCGCATAGAGAGAACCGCGAACGACCTTCTTGTCTTCACCAAGGACACAGCACTCATCAAGGAAGTTGCCGATACGGTCGTGCATCTTGCGATAGTTCGCAGTAGCAGAGCGAACGCATTCGGGAGGATTCAGGCCGTTCTTCATGTAATCCTCACAGCCATCGAACAGCCACTTCAAGATCGTGGGGCGGTTCTCAGGACGAGCGAAGATCTCTTTCAGGTCTTTATCCTGCGTCTTCTCATCGAAGTGCTGATTGAACTCGATGACCCAAATACGATTCGAGGAGAACACGGTATCATCGGTCACGGCGGGAAGATGGTTGGTATTGAGCCAAAGGGTGAATTGCGGTACGAAGGAGAACGAGCTTTCAAACAGGTCACGGGTGACGAGGGTGTCACGACCCGTCATGGTCTTCATGCTCGCCGCATCCAAGCGTACATCCTTCGAGGACTCAGCCATAGTCACAAGGCGTGTACCCACGAGCTTTGCAAGGGTGGGCTGAGGGGCGTTGAAGTCGGTAGACCTGCCCGTTTTGCTCTCACAGATGAGATCGGTGGGAGCGGAATCAGCATAGTCTTCGCCGAGCACCGTACAGATGGTGGAGAACAGCGTACCCTTGCCGTTTCGGGTCTTCGAGCCGTAGGCGATGAACATACACTCCTCACGGTTGACACCGAGGATGGAGTAGCCCAAAGCCCTTTGCAGGAATGCGGCCTTTTCCTTATCACCGCTCATGATCTGGTCGATGTAGGTGTACCACCGCTCACAGGTCGGCGTGAGGAAATCAGGCAGGGCGCAGGTGGTCTTCTTGGTGACATTGAAAGGGATAATGTCTTCTACGATCTCGCCCGTTTTCAGGTCGTAGGCATGGCGGGTGGTGTTGAGCAGGTAGGGATTGGAGTTCATATCCTTCAAGGGCATACGCACCATGGTTTTCAGAACTTCCATGATATTGCGCATAGAGGTGAACTTTCGGATGGACTTGATGTACTTGTGGTAGTCATCAATGAACTCGTCTTCTTCCTTCTCATCCTTGGCCTTGATCTCTTTGCAGTAGAGCACGAGCAGGTTCAGCAGGGTTTGCAGACGGTCGGAGATTGCACCGTTCTCACCCTGTTTCCTCCAACAGCCATCCCAAATGTACCAGTAGCCGTTCTGAGGACAGAAGCGAATGGAATCCTTATACACATCGCTCATCAGGGTAGCCATACCAATGTCATCCCAAGTGTAGACATTGCTCTGATGGGGATGGACGCTCATCAGCGTTTCCATGATCTCGGACATACCCTCATCTTCGATGATCTGTCCGTTCGCCATTTCGTAGTTCATGAGCGTTCCTCCTTAAATTTGTGAGACTCCGCGATGAACCAAGTCGGGGTGAGACCGTACTTCGCCATGAACAAGGCTTTTGCAAGGGTCTCAATCAACTGATGTTGTGCGATCTCGAAGACCGCTTCTTCGCGGGATTTTTCATTAAAGGTGATGAATTTGAAGTGGAGCAGTTCGTGAATCAGCACTTGCTCCATGGGCTGTTTGAGAATCATATCAGGCGGCAGGTCTTCGGCTCGGCGAATACTGATGAGACCGCACATATTGACAAACTGCACTTCGGATTCACCTGCACACTCAGGAAGGTTCATGTCTTCCTTCGGGCAGATACGAGCGGCAATTTGCCAATCGGAAAGACCGAGAAGACGTTTCCATTCTTCAAGGCATTCCAACAGCTCTTTTTCGCTGTCGAAGACAAGTTTGGGAGCATGGCTCATTTCTTCACCTGCTTCCTTACGCTGTCGGCGAGAACCGCCATAGCGCACTTCTGAGCTTCTTCGTTCCACCATCCACACCGTTCCTGAATACAGTCAAAGGTGCCGGGGCATTCTTTATCGGGAGGGATGTTGAAGCTCATCGGGCAGAGAATCTTTTCCTGATCGGACATGGTTCTTTTCCTCCTTTAAGGCGTTGATTGCTTTTCTCAGAGAGCGGATGCACCCGCTTCTCCAATTCGTTGAGTAAGGCATGATCTGAGTAATCATGTACTCCAAGTTCCAAATATCGTGGTCGTACTCATCCTTGTGCATGAGCAGTTCGATTGCTCGCTCATTCATGCGGATTCGGTACTTTTGTTCGTCCATGAGTCACCTCCGATTTCGCTTGGAGCTCAGATATTCCTGAGTTCTCTTAAAGAATATCAGAAATATCTGAGCTTGTCAAGCCTTTCGGGAAACTTTTCTCAGAAAAATCTGAGATTACCAATCAACGCCCATGTCATCAAGGCAGGTGAGAATCACGTTCCAATGGGGTGCGTTGCCCGGACGGGTAGCACCACCCGCTTTCATGATCTCGGAGCGGTTGATGTTGCATCCCTTGCTTCTCATCCTGTGCCACAGGTCATCCATGGTGTACCCGTTAGCCCTCAGAGCAGTTCTCAGGTTCATTTTTCTCACCTCCTTGCATGGCGTAGCGGATGAAGTAGTAAAGCTCACGGCGGCACTTATCGCACAGATGGAACTTGCTCGTGGGAGAGTAGAACCGCTTATCGGTGTAACCCGATTTGCTGTGCTCGTTCTTTTCACGAACTTCCTTCCATTCCATAACGTCAAGCCGACACGGGTGAGGTTCTTCGATCTTCACACCGCAACGGTCACAAACGATGGTCTTAACAATCACGGTTATCACTCCTTCTTGATTTGTTCCCCAAGCACGAGGAGTTGTTCACGGATGCAGGTAATGCGGCGAAGCATAGATTCGCGGGAATCTTCACGGCAGAGCATATATCCCGCCCACGGGTGCTTATCTCCCGTTTTCTTTTGGCAGTCCTCGTATCGAGCCAAGCTCTCACCGAGGGATTTCACCATGGTTTCGACCATGCGTAAGCGTTCGGACTTTTCCATACGCTCACCTCACGATCACGTTGTCGAGCAGGTTCTTCATGGTCAGAACCGTCCAGTAAGTGATAATCCATCCCCACATATTCGCGCCATTGAGAAGACCGTTGAGTACGACTCCCGCAATGACGGCGAGGGCAAGGACAAGCAACCGCTTTGTGGCATCGAGGTAGAATTTCCAATCAGGATTCACGCTGTTCACCTCCGATTCTGATAGTTCGGAGGGAAACCCTGACCCTCACGCTTGCCCTGATGGTAGCGAGACCATGCGCGAATCTCGAAAAGCTCTACGATTGCGCCACCCAGGAACATGAAACCAAGTGCTTGAAAAACAGTCATCATAACTCCTCCTTAGAGAGTATCGTCTTCGCAAGAGATCACTCTGCGAATGCCCGAATTGGTAATCATTCGACTACACATTTCACAGGGCGTGGGATTCTTCATGCGTTCGCCGTTCTCGAATCCCGCGAGGAACAGGATTGCTCCGCACATTTCTTCACGGCTTGCATTGATAATGGCGTTGGCTTCCGCATGGACGGCTTTACACTTTTCGTACTGCTGACCATGGGGAATGTTGTGGGCTTCACGGTAGCACTCGTTCAGGTCACAGCAGTTCACCAAACCTCGTGCCGTACCGTTGTAGCCCGTGGAGACGATGGTGTCGTTCTTCACGATCACCGCACCGTATTGTCTGCGAATACAGGTGCTTCGGGCGGCTACTGCCGCCGCAATGTCAAGGTAATACTTGACTTTGGAAGGTCTTTCCATATCGTCACCTCTTGTAGCGGGTTACGCTGTTGACGATGGTCTGCAATTCGTTACGAGGAAGCTCCGGATCACAGGCCACGGTGTTGCAGTAGATCAACTCATCGTATATCTGCGCTTTGGAATACCCCTGATTGTGGAGCATACCTGCGAGAGAAGTCAGGCAGATATTGCGGCATCCGTTGGGAATGCGAGGATATACGGGTCTGAGCTTGATGCGACTTCCTACGGGCTTTTCCCAAATGGGGGTGTACACTCGATTACCCATGGGCTTCGAGTTCTCATCACGCTTCACTTCGGGGAAATACTTCTCTACCACATAATCAATCGCTTCCTGATTCTCACGCAGGGTGTGGTATACGATTGCATCGCCCGTCATAATGAAGTAGCGGGATGAGCGGTATATCTCCACGCCGTTCAGGTTGTTCCTACCCTTGAAGGGGAGCGTACCTCGGAGCAGGATATGGAAACCTCTACCGCTTCGGCTTCGCTCGGTGTAGCTCTGACACTTGCCGAGAATGTCGGCGGCAACTGCGGTGATGAAGCCATCATCGTCATAGCCTGTATCAATGTCGATACCCACCAAATCGTTATCGTTGAATACGAAGCCGATGTTGTCATAGTGTCCATCCGCTACCGCCTGAACAGCGGTAGCGAACGGAGACCATGTATCGGGGTCGGTCGAGGAAGCCGCTTCTCGCTCAAAGGACTTCATCGGAACTTTGCTGTCTGCATGGACACATACCCATTGGTCAAGCTCTTTCAGGGCTTGGGGAATGTGTTCATACTGACTCATCAGATGAGACCCCTCCGCTTTGCGACCTTCTTTTCGAGGTCGTTCACCATGTTCCAAACATGGTTCTGCTCCATGCGATGTTCCTTGGCGATCTTGGTAATCGCTTCGGGCAGGGGCGCGGTATCAGAGTAGAGAGCCACGAACACTTCACGCTCCTCATCGGAGTAGGTGTTCAGAGCGGTGTGACAGGCATTCCAGTTCTTCTTATCAGCTTCGGTCTTGAAGCGGGGCTGTTCGGAAGAAGCATTGATACGGCTCTTGGCGTAGAAACGCATGGCGTGTTTCACATACTCGGCGTAATGAGGTCTCATTCGGCATCCTCCTTCTTGACCTTGGTCTTCTTGGCGGGTACTTCCTCCAGCGGGAAGAAGTATTTGTCATCGACACAGCGGAACATGGCGTTGCACAGGGCGGCAACCTGCTCATCCTTCACGACCTTACCGCTCTTGATGATCTGTTCCGCGCTGGACAGGGGCATGGTGTTCTGAACGAAATGCTTGCCCGTCCGCATGACGAAAGTGACCTTGTTATCCTTAGCTTTGATCTTCATATCCATGGTGGTTTCCTCCTTATTTCTTGCAATCGTGCTTCACACGATCACGCTCCTCGGCGCGTTTGGCGTTATTGAAGCGGTCGAGAGTACCTACGAGATAGCCCGTGATACGGCGAATGCGCTCGAACTTACCTTCTTCCTCGGTGCGTCCGCAACGGGGGCAGGTATCACCGATGATACCGTTATAGCCGCACACAGGGTCACGGTCTACGGGATGGTTGATCGAACCATAGCCAATACCGCATTCCTTCATGTAGCGGATGACGGATTCAAAGGCTTCGAGGTTCTTGCTCGCATCGCCGTCCATTTCCACATAGCTGATGTGACCTGCGTTGGTGAACGCATGATACGGGGCTTCGAGCCTGATCTTGTCGTAGATGCTGATGGGATAGTAGACGGGGATGTGGAAGCTGTTGGTGTAATAATCACGGTCGGTAACGCCCTCGATCTCACCGTAACGCTTCTTATCCATCCGCACGAATCGACCCGAAAGGCTTTCAGCAGGGGTCGCAAGGCAGGTGACGTTCATAGAAAGCTCCTTGGACTTGCGATCACAGAAGGTGCGGATATAGGAGACGATGAACTGACCAAGCTCCTGCGCTTCCTCGCTCTCGCCGTGATGCTTACCCGTAAGGGATTTCAGCGTTTCGGCAAGGCCGATGAAGCCGATGGACAGCGTACCGTGTTTCAGCACTTCGCCGATCTCATCTTCCGAACCAAGGGTGTCAGAATCAATCCACACACCCTCGCCCATCAGGAAAGGGAAGTTACGAACCACCCTGCGGCTCTGCACCTCGAAGCGGTCAAGCAACTGCTTCATGACCTTGTTCAGCATATCGGTGAGCAGGTCGAAGAACTTGTCCACATCACCCTTGGCTACGATAGCAAGGCGGGGCAGGTTGATGGAAGTGAAGCTCAGATTGCCACGACCATTGCTGATCTCACGGGAGGGGTCGTAAACATTGCCCAAAACCCTCGTGCGACAACCCATGTAGGCCACCTGAGTTTCAGGACGGTCGGGGTCGTAGTATTGCAGGTTGAACGGTGCATCCACGAAGGAGAAGTTCGGGAACAGCCGCTTGGAACTCACGCGCATGGCCAGACGGAACAGGTCGTAACTGGGGTCTTCGGGGTTGTAGTTCACACCTTCCTTGACTCGGAAAATTTGAATCGGGAAGATGGGCGTTTCACCATTGCCGAGACCCGCTTCCGTTGCGAGAAGCAACTGCTCAATCACGAGCCGTCCTTCCCAGCTGGTGTCCATGCCGTAATTGATGGAGGAGAACGGCACTTGCGCACCTGCGCGGGAGTGCATGGTGTTCAGGTTGTGAATGAAGCCCTCCATGGCCTGATAGGTGTCACGCTTGGTGGCTTTCATCGCCATCTTCTCAGCCCAACCATCCACCCACTCACAGTCAAGATCAACGATGATCTCTCGGTAGTGTTTCAGATGCTTTTCGTAGGTCAGGCGCACACCCTTCGCCATGGCGTAGTCAAAGTTCACGATGCTCTGACCGCCGTGCTGATCGTTCTGATTGCTCTGCACCGCAATCGCCGCGAGAGCCGCATACGAGCCGATGGACTTGGGTTCACGAAGATGACCATGACCCGTATTGAAGCCATCCGCAAACAGCGTCAGCAGGTCGATCTGGGTACAGGTGGTAGTCCAACCGTAGAAGTCAAGATCGTGAATGTGAATCCATCCTTCACGGTGAAGGGCGGCGATTTCAGGGTCGATCATCGTATCAAGGTAGTATTCCTTGGCGGTGTTCGCGCCCTGCTGGAGCATCGCGCCCATGGGGGTATCGCCGTTGATATTGGCGTTGTCCCGCTTCAAATCGCTGTCGCGGGATGAGAGGGCGGTAATGTTGTCGAAGATCGTTTTCACCTTACCGCCGAACTCTGCAAGGTTCATGCCTTTTCCTCCTTTCTCATGAGTTTGAACCACTCATTAAAGAAATCATATCGGGTCTGAATCGAAGCACCCTGAATCGGAATGTTCTGTTCAGCACACCACTTGTTGAACTTCTCCCACTTGCCGCACCGATAGATTTCAGGGCAACCGCCGCGATACACACAATTCGGCACGAGCACATCTGCGATCTCAGGTTCGATCTCGTGAAGTGCTTCTTTGAAATCCTCAGCGTAACCACGGGTTTCGGGGGAAGCCTGTTCACACAGGCGTTTGCGCCATGTGTCGATCAAATGCTGTACGTTGGCATCGCCGACAAAGGTCTGAGGTTCATCCTGGGGGAGCTTTTCGCGGGGAATACCCGTTCTGTCGCTACGCTGAGTACGAACGAATTTCTCCCACTTGTGACGAACCCAATGAACAGTAATCCAATGCGGCATATCGCGCCAACGCCACTTGATCTGAATATCCCTGATGGGACTATGCTCCGCGATAAGGATGGAGCGTTTGAACTTTCGGGAGGGTTCTTTGCCAAGCTCGTCCTTACCTACGGTGGAACGGCAATCGTTGGCTACTTCCTCCCAATCACCCTTGCGTTTCAGAATTTCGGTCAGAAAGCCCATGGCTCATACTCCTTTCACATGGGAAGCGATCATATCGGCATGATGCGTCCACAGGACATTCGGATAGGTATGAACGGCACGAGTGTAATCGCTCCATTCCTCACGGTCGGTGAAAGCACCCATGTGGTAACGGATGCAAGCGACTTCCTCCTCGGTCAACTTCATCAGGGAAGCGAGCTTCATGACGGATTTATCACCATGACCTTTGAGAAGGGTGTTCTTGTTGTACTCGTAATGAGTACCCGTATCGAGGAACAGTTCAGCATCGCCATTGCGAATCGTCTGACCCGGCTCTACGGTGTAGGCATCCATCTTGCACAGATCGTGGAACATACCAACAATGAGGGGGCTTTCGGGGCGTTCCCACACCAAGCCGTTCGCCTTGGTCAGTTCCCAAAGGGTCTGCGCCACCTCGAAGGAGTGGTCGAAAAGGCCACCCTCATAAGAGCCGTGATACTTGGTGGAAGCAGGAGCGGTGAAGAAACCGTGCTCCGAAAGGTAATTGGTGATCTCGTTCGGGATGAACGGAGACATACGCTTGGTGAACTGGAATACGCGACTCGCGTAGTTCACCTGACAGGTCGTTTCTCCCATTATGATTGTCTCCTTTCGTATTCAGGACGATGGATACTCTGCTCGGCGGTGAACTTCTGCGGGTATCGCTTTTCGAGCTTCTTGATGTTGCCCTGAGCCACATCTTCCAAAGTGATACCCAAGCCCGTAGCGGTCTGAGCAACGTACCACAGCACGTCTCCAAGCTCATCAATGAGCCTGTTGGGGTCGAACTCGTGCTCCTGAAACTCCACCTTTTTCAGAATGTCAATGCACTCTCCGGCTTCACCACACATACCGTAGCAACCGTTCTGCATCTTCTGCCAAGGGGTGAGTTTCGGATTGCTCGTCCGTTCAGCGAGCTTTTGATACTCATTTAACTGCACTACCCGCATCCTCCATTTCGAGAACCGTCATGATAGCGTAGTTGGCAAGGTCGAGCAGGGTATCTTTCAGGGATTCATCCGACACCTTCTGCGTATCGAGCTTGCGGGAAAGGGTCTTGAAGCGATTGAACTTATCACCAAGGCGAATGCGGGGCATCGCCATACCCTCCTCCACGAAGGTCTGATGGAAACTATCACCGTAATCGTGATTCTTCTTCGCGTAGAGGTTGTTCAGAGCCAAGCAAATCTGCTTATGGCGTTCAACCTTGTTGTTACAGATCATGAAATTCACTCCTTTTTGCAAGCCGGGGGAACATCTTGCGATGCTCCCCCAGTCGGTAGGTGTTGCTTATTTCAGCAGGGAATCAAGGTCGAGACCACCAGCGGGAGCAGATGCGCTCGGCGCGGGAGTGGGCTTCGCGGCCGGGGCAGGGATTTCATCGAAGCCATCGGCCGGGGACTTATCGCCGAGGTTGGCGAAGGTGACGGTCTTGGTGGGGTCTTTGCGGGAGGGCATCTTGGTATGCACCACCTCAGCACGGATGTAGTGGTCGATGATGTCGGTGTGGTCAATGTCCTCCACGGTGAAGTCATTGAGCGCGGTCTTGGCGAAGTAACTGAAAGCGTTCAGAGCCTTTTCGTTCGGTTCGCTGTTGTTATCCATCAGGGAGAAGTTCTCGGTGTGCTTCATGCCCTGAGCGTTCACCAGCATGACGGAGAGCTTACCGAAGGTCTCGTCATACTTCACATCGTAGATACGGAACACATACGTTCCTTCGGGAATCAGCGTAAAACCGCTGGTCATGGGAATCCTTGCCATTGTCGTTTTCCTCCTTATTCTTCGTAAATGATGGTCAGTCCGTAAGCCTTCGCCGCTTCATGCTCGATGCGGCAACCACGGGCATTTTCCCAACCCTTGCAGAAGTAAGCCGCATGACACAGGCTCATGTTTTCGAGAGACTTGGCGAGGAAACAGAGCGGAATCTGCACCACACCGCGCTTCTCCATGGCTTCCTTGCTGTACCACTCATCAGTAAACAGCGTGTTCACGATCTCATAGCCCTGAGCTTCGAGAGCGTGAATCGCACGTTCACGGGTAGCGATGATCTCCTGTTCGGACTTACCAGCCATCGGCTGAGAGAGCATAGCTTTCATCATGGGGAATCCTCCTTACTTCACAGTCATACGGAACTGCGTAGACTTTTTCTGGTACTTGTCGAGCACACCATCGGCTTTCATGGCATCTTTGTCGATGGTCGTGGTCTCGGAACGAGCAATCGTCCAAGTGTAGGTCTTGCCCTTGACCTCCACCTTCTTGTCACCATCACGGAACTGCGAAACAGCGTGTTCCTTGATGATTTCGCCGATCTCCTTCAACCGCTTTTCCTTATCGGCAAGAGCGGCGGTAGCCTTGTCCACCTCGGCTTTGAGGGTTTCAGCTTCGGCAATCAGCGCGTCCATGTCGGTATCGGGGGTCAGGTTGTTGGTGCGCAGAGCTTTCAGGATTTCAGCATCCTTCTTCTCATCGAACTCAGGGCTGACACCCGTGGCAACGTGCGCATCCCACCATGCCTGAGCCTGAGCGACCATTTCGGCGAAGTTCGGGTAACGCTGAGAAACCTTGAACTCCCTCGTGATCGTGTTCTTGGCGTTGGGGACGAACGCATCGGGATTCTCGTAATCCTTCGCACTCAGGAAGGAAGCGACCATGATTACGTCATCCACACCGAGCAGGTAGGCATAGAGCGCGGCTTGCAGGGCATAATATTCAGGAATGTCATCTGCCCAATCCTCAGACCTCTTGGTGGTCTTGAACTCGATAACTGTATCGGGCTTACCCTCACCATCCACGAGCAGGGAGTCCCACATACCGCCGAAGACGGGGATATTGTGGAAGAAATCGCCGAAGGTCTTGTTGAAGTAACCCTCGCCGTACACATCGGTCGGGGTACGCAGGTTGGTCATGACGTAAGCCTTGCGCATATAGGCAATCTGCTTCGGTTCGATGGTCTTACCTGCGATGGTGTAGATGGTGTCCTCGAAAGGCTTCTGATAGGTCTTGGTGATCTCACACCACATTTCAAAGGGCGTAGACCACGGATTCAGACCGAGGATGGTAGCGAAGCGGGTTGCCGTGATCTTCTTCGGACGCTTGGGAGGGTCTACGATGATCGACTTATCCTGCCAGATCATGCGTTGTCACCTCCGAGCATTTCAGACACCTTGGTCAGAATCGCTTCACAATCGGTCTTGCTGACTACGGTGAAGCCCTGCGTCTGAATGGCGATCTGAGCAATCCATTCCTCCTTAGAGGAATCCTTGGCGCGAAGCTGAACCAGCGCGTTCTTCAACTGCTTGATCTGGAGTTCGCTCGCGTTCCCTTCGGGCTTGGTAAGCTCCTGCTTCACCACTTCACGCTGTTCAGGAGTGGGCGGGGCTTTGGGAGCCGGGGCAGGTGCGGTGGTCGGGCGGTTTTCCATTTCATCAGCTTCCACAATGTCAAGGGCTTGCTGATACAGGTAACGGCGCATATAGGTCTCGGTCGCACCCAACGCCTGAACAGGGGTCACAGCGGAATTGCCGAGCCATTCACGCATCGGCGCAGTAAACACGATGGTGGTCTGCGGGTCGGTCATGTCCAGAATGGTCATGGTCGCATCGTCCTTGGTGAAGTTCACCATGGGGATAAGGTTCTGTTCGTGGAACAGCGGCATTGCGATGGGAACAATGTCATCCAACTCGAAATACTTGGATTTGAGCTGAATATTCTTACCCGACTTGGTGATACCAGCGGATGCGAACTTTTCGCGGACAAGCGCAAGACGCTGATAGATGTTCAAGCCCTTGTCGGCACTCTTGGTAGTAGCCATCTTCTTTTTCCTTTCCTTCTTCTCAGGCTTGATACCCAAGAAGTCATTGATTCGCTTCTTTGCCATTTCGATGTAGAAGGTCTTATCCACATCATCAATGGTGAGGTGATTGTCGTTATCAATGATGCAATGCTCAGGAAGCATTTCGATCTTCGCCGTAGAATCATCTTCGGCTTTGACCTTAAACAATTTACCGTATCGAGTATCAGCCGTTGCATAAACGCGATTAACCTTCTGAACGGGATGTTGTTCACCATTGACAAGATGATAGGCTTCACGATATTTCTGACCAGCCTTTGCGATCAACTGGAAATCGAATATATCGTTGCAACCATTGATTGTTTCTTCCACAGGTGTACCGTTCACGAAATACTCGATTAGAGCTTTCTTAACGATAACCATGTTGTTGTTGATCGCCCATGCACCCTTTACAGAGATACCATAGTTCAAGTAGCTACCCACCGTTTTGACTTCACCATCGGTTTTAATCATAAGGAGGTTGTTCACGTCCTTAATCCAAACCTTATGCACATCATCGGTTTCAAGCTCGAACTTTGTCTCAGCTTCCCATTCGCTTGCGATTCGATCAACAATCGGGAGTTCTTCTTTGGATATGGAGTACATCAGACCATCGGTATTCAGATTGAGTAAGCGAATGGTCTTACAAGCCCCCAACAGTCTCATCGCAAGAACTGTGAGGAATAGCTGACCCGATATTCGTAAAGAACGTGTAGGGAGAGGGTCATAGAGATCGTTATACTGATTTTCCTGCGCTCCTGAGACCGTGTTCAATGGTAGTTTCAAATCCTTGGCGGTCTGCTTATCACCAACGTGCTTCGCCTGAATACGATCTCGCTTGATAGCGTAAAACAATTCGGGGTCAGGTACGTTGCGCGAGAGATAGTTATATATCTCAATCAGCGAAGGATACAGACTTGATACGTCACGATTTTGAATAACACGATCATCAGTAGATTCTTCAAAGTAAGTCACGAGACTTCCATGAACACCACCCCATGCGTATTTGCAGGGCATACCACCAATGTCGATAGTGAAGAAGGTCTTGAACAGTTTTTCGTCAGGTATCGACTTATCGTGAATAGTGTCGAAGAAATCTAAGATGGGTTGAGGGATTACTGAAATATCGAGCGCAGGAGGATATACATAATCCCTACCGTCCGTCCATTCCTTCCTTTCTGCACGAAGCATCATAGCGGTCAGTTTCGCGTTCGTAGCCGCCAATGCTTTTACATCCGGAATACCCGCTCGTCTACCAAGATTGATCTTTGTTTTCAGATAGTCCATGCGAACTTCGACCAATCGTTCGGTAGCATCAACATCGTGCTTACAGTAATGAATGGTTTCCGCGAGTTCACCCGGCGTGAGAGGTCTATCAAGATCGAAAGAAACTGTACTTTCCTCAACCGACATACCAAGATGACCTTCTATGGCTTTCAGAGACAAAGCCTTGTATACGTCATCCTTTATGTCAATGTTGTTGAAGGAGAAGTAATTTCCGCGAATCAGAGGATGTTCCCATCCTTGACCTCCACCGATGATGTAATCATTGAGTTCTTTGACCTCCTCAATGCTCGCGTCATTACATATCGCTTTTACGATATACTGGTCATAATGTTTGGAGTTGAAACCGCAGTATACACCCTCGCTGTCGATGAACTCTTTGAGAAGTTCCGAGTCATTATGAATAACGGTGAACTGCTTGGTTTCTATATCCTTGAAGATGACCAACCAATCGTAAGCGAAGACTTCGCAGTCATAGACAAAGAGTTTGATTGTTTCACCTTCCTTTCGGGGAACAGGGTCTTTCAGCGGTCTTTTATACGCCCACGATTGGTAGTCATCGAAATCCATGGACTTCGAGTAGGCAATCGCGTTGTTCGTCCACCGCTGTAAACGCTTGGTGATCTGGGGTGCGGAGGGTTTGTTGTAGATCATTACATAAGGCCAACACTCGCAATTCTGAATAGCCTTGATTCTCTGCATATCCTGCTCATGAGTGGTATCGAAATTGGTGAGACAGAACACTTTTGCGTTCCTCCAATTCCATTTACCTTTGATACGCTTACAGGCTTCTACATAAAGCCGCAGACCGCGCTCTACGGGAACGAGAGCTTCCATGCTATCCATGGCAAAATGCGGTGTTTTCAGCTTCATTCGGGCGAGCAATTCGGCTTTCTCAGGAGTGATGAGCCTTGCGTCAAACCCCTGATTGAAGTCGATTGTTGCACCTGAGTCTGCAAGCTGTTTCAGCAGAGAAAGTGCGTCCTTACAGGCGAGAATGTTCGGGTCGGAAAGACAGATATGCCCTTGTCCGTTCCAGAATTGAGATAAATCGGCTACCTTATGCGCACATCGACCTTCTTTGGGAGCAACGTGGCAAAATCCACATCCCCTCGGACACCCTCTCGTGAGAAAACCATAAGCGGTTTGCTTTTTGAGTGGTAAGCCGTAACCTGTGTATTCAGGGTACAGACTGTAATCAGGGTAGATACTCTCCACTTCGGGAGGAAGTGGCGGGTCAACATCCTTGTGATAAACCTCCTTTTCACCTTCGAGCCATATCGCATATCCCGTACCACCCTTTATAACCTTCCGCGCATTTGTAGGTTCAGGTACATCGGGTGAATACACATCGCTGAACACCTTTGACATATACACAATGTCATACTCAGGGGCATTTTCATCGTGCCACTCAACGGTGTCACCTTGGGCTTTATGGAAAGCAGAGAGCTTCATCAGGCAGAGGTTTGGGAAATGATGACCGTCCACATCAATCAAGCCGATGCGCCGATTCATTACGACCTCCATTTCATTCAGCCGCAAAGGTAATCGACTACCTCATCGTACCGCTC
>JAFQNZ010000212.1 GCA_017395715.1 Clostridia bacterium
CGAATGATTGTCGGTACTTGCCCTTGAAAGAAGTCCCGGGCGTACTGTGTGCTTGCAAAATCCATAGTTGTATTCTCCTTTTTATTATGCAGATACCTTGGTGGTAGGAACATTGGCGTCTTCATTCTGCTTCTCTTCTCCTTCTGTATTTGACAGAGACATCATGTTCTCCAAAAATCTCATCAAGCGAAAGGTCTCTTCTTGCGTATACATCGGCGAGAGCCAAACGCTGTCGGTTTCCATATCACTGCCTACAAATGGATCCGTTAATGAATTACCGATTTTCACAATGGCTTTACATCCAAGCAGCGAAAGCTGAATGTAGCACATTAGTCCTGCGACATAATCAAGATCCTGTGCGACGAACAGTACCCTGCTTTGAAAGTCGATGTGCGCCTTCATTGCTTCGTTTGCAAATGCAATCAGAAGGCAGCCGGCACCGCAACAGCAATCACTGACCGTAATGAGCTGCTTATCCTTTAACTGATCCTTAGCAGGTTCAATGTTCACCGCTGCCATAAAGGAACCTACGTGATATGGTGTAAAGAACTGCCCCTTCCATTCATTATGAAGTCCCAGAGCAGAAAAAGCCTCGCCGAGAAAATCCTGATTGGGCTTCTCTGTCAGAGACATAACAACCAGTGCAAACATCTCGGCCATCTTCCCGGCTTCCTCTTTGGTATAATGCTTCACGGTATCCATATACAGTTTTTCTCGGTCATCATAAAAGCGCTTGTCAACGGAATTAGAGATAGCACAGGCACTCATTGTGATGAAATCGCGCCACACCTCTTCGCTGCCGTGTCTCTCAACAAGCGAGAAAAAGGTGTCACTCAATTCCTTCCCGTAAGGAGCATTCAAATTTCGAATCGTTCTCTTGCTCATGATGCCACCTCACATAAACGCTTGATGATCTCGGGGCGATATACCGTCTCCTCGCAGACCTCATAATTTTCTATAAGGCCGGCTACCATGGTCAGGATATCGTCGCAGAGCTTGTCAAAGTCACAAACCACTTTGACACGCTCGCGCAGCTGATACATTTCCCAGTCCTCAAAGTCTTCACCCATGTCTGTATTACGACCGGGATAACACCCTACTTCAAGAGGCGGTGTCGTGTAATCGATTCGGGCGTTCGCACCACATCGACCGCACTTGCAATTACCTGATTCAACTACCGACTTATAGTTGCGTTGCCCGCATTCCGTGCAAACGGATTTGTATCCGGAGGGCTTGGCATATCCCTGATAAAGAACAAGATACCCGCTGTTTCTTCCGTTAAAACCGACTTGCCAAACGTAACGGTGACGTACCGCAAAGTCACTTAAAAGATCTCGGATGTACTCATAGAACTCATCCGTTTCGATCATTTCATATAGCTTTTGTTCTTGCTCTCTCGTGAAACCGAGATTGTGTACCTTTACATTGTGGGCGTATGAGGTAGATTGGTTCCAAGAGTTCATTGTGTTGTAGCGAAAATGCGCGGTCAGGAAATCGATCATCCCCTGTCTGCTTCGCAAATCCACCTTCTTTGAAAACGTTCTCATAGCAACCTCCTACATC
>JAFQNZ010000213.1 GCA_017395715.1 Clostridia bacterium
GATCTTTGAGCAGTACATGGACTACATCAACATGATGAAGCGGCTGGACATGGATATTGCCTCCGACTTTATAGTGATGGCAAGTGAACTGATGCTGATCAAGAGCCGTATGCTTCTGCCGAAAGCGGTGGTGGACGGCGTGGAGGTTGACCCGCGTGAAGAACTCGTGCAGACGCTTCTCGAATACCGCCGTGCCAAGGAAGAGGCGGTGTATCTTTCCGAGCGTTATGCGCGCTACTATGGGCGCTATACCAAAGAAACCGACGAAGTGGGTGTGGACAAAACCTACGTTTCGGACCAAGAAAGCGTGTATCTCATTGATGCGCTCAGCAGGCTGCTTGCGCGCGTTCGTCTTGACGAGAGCATGAAGAATGAAGATGCCGAAAAGACCCTTTCGCATATTTTGCATCAAAAGCCTGCCTCGATTGCCGAACGCACGGGCGTGATCTTTTCGATGCTGCAAGAAAAAAAGAGGATGCGTTTTCTCGATATTATGTTTTCTTGCCGCTCAAAGAGTGAAATTATTGCCTCGTTTATGGCAATCCTTTCTTTGATCTCTTCGCAAAGAGTGGTGGCGGAGTATGCCGAGGATGATGCGTTTAACCCGAATATGCGTCTTGTGGAGGGGGCAGAAGCGCCCGCGGTGCAAGACCTTACCGACGAAGAATAGGAGGAGAGTGACATGGACAACAAGCAGGATATGTACCCTGTGATCGAGGCTGTGCTGTTTGCCGCAGGCTACCCTGTGCCGTACGAGCGTCTTGCGGAGCTTTGCGAAGCGGAAGAAACACTTGTGCGCGAGACGGTATGTGAACTTTCTGACAAATACAAGGCGGGAGAGTTTGGCATACAGATCCTACTTTTTGACGAAGCCTGCCAGATGTGTACAAAAGAGACCTATGAAAGCTATGTGCGTGAAGCGCTCGGTCTTAAGCAGGGCGGCAAGCTTTCCAATTCCTCTCTTGAGGTGCTGGCGATTGTTGCCTATCATCAGCCGGTGACCCGTTCACAGATCGAAAAGATCCGTGGGGTGGATTCCTCTTACGCGGTGTCTTCTCTGACGATGAAAAAGCTGATCGAAGAAAAGGGGCGTCTTGAAGTACCCGGCCGCCCGGTGCTGTTTGGCACTACGGCAGATTTTCTGCGCTGTTTTGGGCTTTCGTCTCTTGACGATTTGCCCGATGCTTCGACCTTCCTTGACGAAACACAGACCACGTTTGACGAGGAAATTTTGAACAGCGGCGGGGAAGCGTCAGCCGAGAGCGAAGCATAACAAATAGGCAATTGTAAAACTGCGTTTTACAATTGAAGACCGCGCGGCGGGGTTACACGCGCTTATCGCAACCCTCAGGCGCGTGGACTCGCTATGCTCGTCTAAAAGGTGTTTTTTCGCTGGCAAAGCCACCGAAAAAACGGATTTTATTGTATTTTGCAGACTTTCTCAATCGACTACATACATAAAAACGAAAGGGGGCTTGACACGGTGTTTCTAAACATACTGTTGGTGACTTTGCTTTTGATCGTGTTGATCCTTCTTTGCCCGATTCATGTGCTGTTATATTATGACGGCAAACTGAAAGTGAAAGCGGGTATTCCGTTTTTGAAATTCCGCGTTTATCCCAACAAAGCGGACGATTTATTGTCCGATTCACTTTCGCTTCGCAAGAAACGGAAGTTAAAGAAAAAGCTTTTGAAAAAAGAGGCGCGTGCGGAAAAGCGCCGAGAAAAGGACAAACGAAAAGGGAAAAAGGCTTCACAAAAGAAGCTTTCGGACACTTTGAAACAGACAGAAAGCAAGGGCTATGTGAAAGACCTTAGCAGGATTTTTCGCTTTGTTCGCATTCTTGCCGCGAAATTCGGTAAGAAGTTACACATAAAGATAAAACGGCTTGAGATCGTGGCGGCAAGTGAAGATGCCGCAACAACAGCCTATCTTTTCGGGGCGCTTTCGCAGGCAGTTGCCTACGGACTTGCCGCCGCCGACTATTATACCAACATTCAATTCAAAAACAGCCGTGTTTCGGTGAAAGCCGATTTTTGCTCTGACAAAACCAAGGTGAACACCGAGATCCTCTTTCGCATTCGCGTGGGAAGTCTTCTCTCCTTCGCCTGTTCCGCTTTGTGGCTGTTTGCCAAAGAATCGATGAAAGACAGTTTGGGGGATGCCGACGGCACGACCCTTGACAATACCGAAAACAAGAAAGGAATTGCACTATGAACGAAAACAGACTGGAAGGCATGATTGAAACATCTCTTGAAAATCTGAAAAAGATCGTGGATGTGAATACCGTTGTGGGAGAAGCCATTAAGACCGAAAATGGCGTGACGGTGATTCCGATCTCCAAGGTCTCGCTTGGGTATGTTTCGGGCGGTACCGATTTTTCTTCCAAGAATCATAACGCCAAGAATTTTGCAGGAGGCGGCGGAAGCGGTGTGACCATTCTTCCTCTTGGTTTTCTTGTGATCAAGCCGACGGGGGATGTGGAATTCCTTGCCGCAGATACGAAGGGCGCGGGCGGTACGGTGGGTACGATTGCAGACCTCATTCAGAAGTCGCCTGACATTGTGGAAAAATTCAAGCGCGTATTTGCCAAAAAGCCCGAGGAAAAGGAAACTGCGGTAACCGCTCAGTAACCTTTTTTTCGCTTTGCCATCATACGAAGAAGGATCATCTCATACATTATTTCTGCAATACTCTCTCTTTTGCGTGAAAATGAATTGGGGTGGTTTTTCTTTGAAGCGGTTTGACGTGGTGTGCTTTTCGGCTCTTTCGGTTTTGATCGCTGTGAGTCTTATGTTCTTATACAGCGGTTATGCGTTGGGTGTGTTTACTCTTGGCAGAGTACAAGAGGAGTCTTTGCCGACCTTTTCGGGCACGGAAGTGGATATGCCCGCCTCACTTTGGCAAGAGAGCTTGCCTGTGATGGCGGATTCTGCCCGCCATGCGGCGCTTCTTTCAGCTGACGGCAGACTGTTATGGGGAAAAGATGCGCACAGCCCTGCGGGAATGGCAAGCACCACCAAGATCATGACAGCACTTCTTGCTGCCGAGTATATTGAGTCGGTGGGTGAGGAAGCTCTGACGGTGGTGAGTGATACAGCATCGGGTATTGAAGGCTCTTCGGTCTATCTCAAGGTGGGCGAAGAGGTGCGTCTTGTGGATCTTTTGTATGCCACGCTTCTTGCCAGCGCCAACGATGCGGCGGCTGCTCTTGCCGAAGCGGTGGCAGAGAGCCAAGAGGCGTTTGTTGCCATGATGAACGAGCGGGCAAAGGACTTGGGGCTTATTTCAACGCATTTTGTGAATCCGCACGGGCTTGCCGATACGGAGCATTACACTACGGCGTATGAACTTGGTGTGATTGCTTCGCACGCGTTACAAAACGAACTGTTTGCCCGTGTTGCCAAAACACGCCACTATACCTTTGCAGGGGAGGGTATCACACGCTCCCTTTCCAATCACAACCGCATGCTTGTTTCTTACAAGGGCGCTGTTGGGGTAAAGACCGGTTTTACCAAGGCAACGGGGCGGTGTCTTGTGAGTGCGGCAGAGCGAGACGGTGTTTTGCTGGTTGCCGTAACGCTGCATGCGCCGAACGATTGGCAGGATCATACTGCCATGCTGGACTACGGTTTTTCACTATTGGAAAGGCGGGTGCTTTTAAGGGAAAGAGAGATCTCGCTGACGCTCCCCGTGGCGGGCGGTCAGGCTTCCTCGGTGGCTGTGACAAACAGCGAAGCACTTTCGGTGCTTTTACCGAAAGGATATGGAGATTTGACACGTGAGGTTGAAATGCCTTCGTTTGTGTATGCACCGATCGAAAAAGGCGAAGTGCTTGGCCGCGTTGTCTTTTATGATAATGGAAAAGCGGTTGCTTTCTGCGAGCTTGTTGCCGATGAAGCGGTGGATGCTCTTGTATATGAAAAAAGTTTTTCCGAAAGGATACTTTCCTTTTTCGGATTACGATAACAAAGAATAGGATGTTTGAGATGGAAAACGATATCAAGATTCAAAAATACATTGCCGAATGCGGTTTGATGAGCCGCCGCGCCGCCGAGCGCGAAATTGCCGCGGGTCTTGTGAAGATCAACGGCGAGGTGGCAGAGATCGGTCAGCGCGTGCGCCCCACCAAGGATCGCGTGGAATACAAGGGCGCTGTGGTGGCGAAAAAGCGCGGCACACACCATACCTATCTGATGCTGAACAAGCCGACCGGGTATCTGACCACCATGAGCGACGACAAGGGCAGAAAGACGGTTGCTGACTTGGTTTCGGACGTTGGCGTGCGCGTTTACCCTGTGGGACGCCTTGACATGGATTCGGAAGGGCTTTTGCTCTTTACCGACGACGGCGATCTTGCCAACGCCTTGACGCACCCCCGTCATCACATTGCGAAGTATTATGACGTGACGGTGGAGGGTGCTGTCAACCGCCCGACCTTGAACAAGCTGTCTTCCGAAATGGAGATCGACGGCTACCGCATTTTGCCGGTGGAATGCCATATCCTCAAAAAGAGCGAGGAGAAGACGGTGATCCGCATGGTTTTGTTTGAAGGCAGAAACCGCCAGATTCGCAAGATGTGCGAGCAGTGCGAGCTTGTGGTGAAAAAACTACGCCGTGTGGCACTTGGCGATCTTGAAGTGGACATTGCCAAGGGCAAGTGGCGTTATCTTGACAAGCACGAGGTGGATTATTTGAAGGAAGCTTGTGGGCTGATTCCCGCATCCAAGTCAGCGCCTGAAAAGGGCAACACAAGAGGCAGAAAGCGTTAACATGGAAAAAGAGATTGAAAAAACCAACGTGATGCGAATCCTGGATGCCGCGGGGGTGGCTTACACGCCCTATGCGTATTCGACCGACGTGACAGACGGCATGACGATTGCCGAAAAGCTTGGCGAGGAGCCCTATTCGGTCTTCAAAACCCTTGTGACTCGCTCGGACAAGGGCGCGTACTTTGTGTTTGACGTGCCTGTGTGTATGACGTTGAACTTGAAAAAAGCCGCCAAAGCGGTGGGGGCAAAGTCGATCGAGATGATCAAGCAAAAGGAGCTTTTGCCTTTGACCGGCTATATTCACGGCGGGTGTTCGCCGATTGGGATGAAAAAAGCCTTTCCCACCGTGATTGACGACACAGCGCATTTATTTGATGAGATCTGCGTTTCGGCAGGGCGCGTGGGGCGCCAGGTGAAGCTTTCGCCGGATGCACTTGCCGCGCTTTGCGGTGCCGGCTTTGCCGACATTGCCGATGATTGCGATTAAGAGTTGATACTGTGACTTGTAAAAGAAAGAGGTTGTATTATGTTAAAGATTTTACCGATTGAAACCAAAGACGAACAGGCGCGTATTATGGCGCTTTGCTCGATTCCTTACAATGTAAATGCCCTTGCCTATGCGGCGTATGATGATGAGGTTCTTGTGGGCGGCGCGCAGTTTCTTCTGAAGGGCGCGACCTGCCAACTCACCGACATTCGCAACGCCGACGGCGTGGACGATGCCGAAGCACTCTTTATCATGGGCAGAGGTCTTCTCAATTTTGTGGACCTGTGCGGGATTCACGATGCGTATGTGCCAAATCCCGAAAAGATCGACGATGCGCTTCTTGCTCGCATTGGTTTTTTTGCCAATGACGAGGGTGTCTATTACATGAATTTGCGCGGCTTTTTTACGGGAAAACACTGATTGCCGAGACAATTTGTTGAATATGGTAAATTTTACCAAAAACTTCCGCTGTTATTTGTTGGAAATTTTTGGTAATTTTTACTTGCATAAATTGGTAAATTATGGTAAAATGTTGGTGTTGAAAAAATAATGATGACAGGAGACACCAAAAAAGATGGAATCCAAGGTAAAAATACTGATTGCTGATGAAAACCAAGACTTTCGCCGCGAATGCCGCGAAAAGCTGACCGTGCTCGGATACCGAGACATCATCGAAGTGACAAACGGCGAGGATGCGCTCTTTCGCATTTCCAAAGAACACCCCGACATTGTGCTGATCGACATTTGGCTTTCGAAGCTTGATTCGATACAAGTTTTGAAAGCGGTGGCGGCGCAGACCTTTTTGCCCGAACAGCGTCCTTCCTTTATTGTGCTTTCGGTGGTGAACAATCAAAACGTGTTCTTTGAAGCGACCGAATCGGGTGCGGAATACTGTATGTTAAAGCCGCTGAATTATCAAAACTTAAACGAGCGTATCATGCGCATCATGGCACGCAAGAAGAGCCAAAGAAGCCTTTCCTCGGGTGCGCCCACACTTGGCAATGATCTTGAATCACAGGTGACGAAGGTGATCCACCAGATTGGTGTGCCGGCGCATATCAAGGGTTATCAATATCTGCGTTCTGCCATTATTATGACTGTGAACGACAATGACGTGATCAATTCGGTGACGAAGATTCTCTATCCCACCGTGGCAAAGCAGTATCAAACGACGTCTTCGAGAGTTGAGCGCGCGATTCGCCATGCGATTGAAGTGGCGTGGGACAGAGGGGATATTGACACCTTAAACTCCTATTTCGGCTACACGATTCAACAGGGAAGAGGCAAGCCGACCAATTCGGAGTTCATTGCCATGATAGCTGATAATTTGAGGCTCTCTAATAAGTTTTCATAAACCAAAAGCCGTCTTGCCATAGGGCAGGGCGGCTTTTTGTCTTGACAGAAGAGAAAAAGGGGTGTATAATTGTAATAAACAGTAAAAAAGTAAATATATAGGGAGAATAGATATGAAAAAAGTTTTACTGGCTTTCATGGCAATTCTTTTGGTCGCTTCGATGTTTGCGCTGATGGCGTCTTGTGGAAAAAGTACGGCGACAACGAATGAAAACACAAGCGGAACAAGTGCTCTGACAACGGGGGCTGTTCCCGACAACAAGCTGCCCGATAATACAGACTACAGCAAAAAAGCGGGATCTCGCTTTGAATTTGTGATTTCTGCCGAAGGCTATTTTGCGACCGATTACAACGCGCAGGGCAATCCGCTTGTGCGCCGTATATATGAGTTTGAAACAATGGTATTGCCTTCGGATCATGTATTCTTTGCCTATGAGTATGATGCCAAGGGTGTTCTGAAGGGCTATTCGTTCAGAAACTATCATTTTACTGAGGCGCAGGCTTTGACCATGACCTATGACGAAAACGGCAGAGCTGTTTCGGGTGAAGTTTCGGCGAACGGCGGAACGGTTTCGGCTTCGTGGGAATATGACAAAAACGGCTTGATCGTTTCCGAAACACTGAACATGAACGGAACAGCCATGACATTTACATACGATGCTCAAGGTCGTCTTGTGAAGGAAAGTGTGGATTACGGTGAAGGCTATATCGGTGAATGCATCAACACTTACGGTGAAGGCGGTGTGCATCAGGTTGCGACAATGGGTGATGAAACGGTTGTGGATGCTGACTATACCTTTAATGCATCGGGATATCCCTTGACTGTAAAGGGCAATATTGGCGGCGCTGATGTTGACATTTCCTACACATACAATGAGAAGAACCTTTGCATTTCTTCGTATTCTAAGAGTGAAGATGGCTCTTACAAGGTTGAGACTGTTTATAACGATAAGGATCTTGCAGTGAGCGAAACCACATCTACGTATGATAACAGCGGCGTGCTGTTTCATAAGTACGTAAAGGAATATACCTATGATAACAGCGGAAGAGTGCTTTCCCAAATCAGATCCGATTACGGCAATGACAATAAACTCCGGAGCAAAGAGATTTACAGCTACGAATACGATGCTGCGGGTAACAAAATTAAGGAAGAACGCGAGGACATTGGTCCTGATGGCAAGACGAGTTCCAAACGCATAGAAACCTGGTCCTACAACGACAAAAAGCAGTTACTTGAAACCACCTCGACCTCTTACAACCGCTACGGCGTGATTGATGAAAAGGAAAGCGTCTCTTATGAATATGACAGTAAGGGTAACTGCGTAAAAGAGACGCTCAAGACCTACACGCCCGAGGGAGAAGTATCCAAGATACGTGTTCAGGAATTTACATACAACGAGAAGAACCTTTGTGTGAAGATTGAGGAAAAGCACCACCAAGGCGAAGCATTTGTGCATCACGAGGTGCGTGAGTACAACGAAAACGGTCAAGTGACCAAAAAGACCGATTACCATGTTGACAAGGAAGCTTCATCGGAATCCGGAAGAACAGAGGAAATCTACTCCTACGACGAAAAAGGTTTTGTTTCAAAGAATGACCGTACAGAATACGGTGCAGACGGCAAGATGACAGGTCGATTTGTGAATGAATTCAAAGACGGAATGCCTGTGAAGTTTACCGAATACGATGCTGACGGCAATGTGGTGCATTCCGAGGATTATTCCGGCAATATGGGTAACAACGGTAGCACCAAACCGATTCCTCCACAAGAGAACGGAAATGCCAACAACAAGGAAGACAATAATTCCACTGCTCCTGAAACGGAAAAGAAGCCGGTTGACACGCATCCCGAAGAAAAGCCCGAGGAATATCTGCCCGGTATTGATTACAACGGCGACGGCGTGATTGATGAAAACGATATGCCCGGCGGCTCTTCTTCCGATTCAAACGGAAACGCGCCTGAAAACGACATCCCCAAAGACGAAACAGCTGATCACAACGGAAAAGCGCCCGAGAATGGTGCGATCGGAGACACAGCTGTGAACGGATCGATCACCGAATCGGTGGTTAAACCCGCTCCGAACATGGGAATGGTTGAAGACGGATACAAGTACAACGATTTCATCAATACCAAGGATTGACGGTTTTATATAAGTGAAAGGATTTGCCATGAAAAAAGTTTTGTTTTTGTTGACAGTTGCGGCGATGGTATTGGCGCTTTGCCTGACGCTTTCCGCTTGCGGTGAGGAAACGCCTGCAACGACAACTGCCGCTGTGACAACGGCGCCCGAAACCACACCGACTGCGATTCCCACCGAGACTACGCCTGTGATAACTACAGCAATTGCAGTGCCTGTGATTACCACCCCTGTGGCAACGACTCCCGTGACAACCGTACCTGCCACCACGCCTGTAACAACAACACCCGATACCACGCCTGTGGAGCTTGAGCCGACAAGCATCAGCTACAGCATGAGCATGGGCGGATATCTTTATACACAGTTTGACGAGGCGGGCCGTACATCCGTGCGTTATGTCTATGACAGAGACACGATGCAAAAGACCGACAAGATGTACACCTACCGTTATGACGAAAGCGGTAAGCTGAACGGCTTTTCGATGGCTGATGCTGACGGTGTGACTGTATATACGCTTTCTCTAAGCGACGACGGCAAAACCGTGACAGCTACCGATGCAAAAGATCCTGCTTTTGCGTACAGCATCGTGTTTGACGAAAACGGCAAGATTCTTTCCGAAACGACACTTCATGACGGAGAAGCTGCATTCCGTTTTGATTTTGATGAAAACGGTTTTGTTGTGATGGAGACTATGTACTTCCGCGGTATGGCGATCGAGTATGAGACGGTATATGACAGCGGTTTTGCGTTTATTACCTGCGAGCTTGCCAATGCGGCGACTGAACTTTGTGTGACCTACAACGATTACGGCTATCCGACATCTCTCGAAGGTACTCAGCTGAGTACCGAGTATTGGTATGTTTACACCTACAACAGAAAGATGCTTTGTGCCACTGCCAACTTTATGGATGAGGGCTATGAATTCTATTTCGAGTTCACATACGATGACAAGGACCGTTTGATCAAGGTGTATGAGGAAAACGACGAGGGTATCAACGAAGAAGAATACACCTACAACGACAAGGATCTTGTGATTCGCCATGCGGTGACAAACAAAACCTATGATGAGGTGCTGAATTACTTCTATGTGACAACCTATGCGTATGACGACATGGGCCGCCGCATCAAGACGGTTTCGTATGAAAACGGCGACGAAGAAACCCATACGACCAAGTGGACCTACTGCTATACCTACAATGAAGACGGGTTGTTGGCAGAGGACACAGCGGACTTTACCACCTCGGACGATGGCTTTATTGCAAGCTTTAAGGATA
>JAFQNZ010000214.1 GCA_017395715.1 Clostridia bacterium
CAGCTCCTTGAGCGCTATATCTTTTACAGCCCACTTGTTGGTGGTTTCGCACTCAATCAGCATCTCCGCTTCTACGGTAAATTCCCACCTTCCATCGAGGAACTCGTAATACTCATACTCAAGCCGAATCAGCTCTCCTGCGTGCTTGAAGCTGTTGAAAAATTCCTCTAATACGGAATCGGATTCGTCGTCCGACAGAGGACCGATCTCATATACTGCCCACAGGCTCACGCGCCATTTCATCGTGCCGCCTTCGCTTTCATCTGCGTCTCATATTCGTTGATCTTTTCGAGTGTCAACCACTCCGGCTTTTCGGGGAGCAGCGCGTACAGCTCGCGCATCTTTGCGATGTGGTCTACTACGTTGCCTCCCCACAGGTACTTAACCATGCCGTTTCCGGCTCCGAGGAAATACTCGCAGTCGCTCTTGCAACGGTCAAGCAACTGATACTCAAAGGAATAGGGGGTGCTTATCATCTTGATCTCTCCTTACATCGTGTAGTGTTTGCGACCCATGCGCTTGCAGAGTTGCTCGCAGATCTGATCCATTGCCTTGATAACCTCTTCGGCTTCTTCGTCGGTAAGATCATCCGCATCCGAAACCTTGTAGTACGCAACCGCGAGTGCCTTTTGGATGAAGTCTTTCGCTTTTTCTCTGATCTCGGTCTTCGTCATCTCAGCCCCCTCCTCAAACTCTTTCAACGAACACGGTTGCCGCGTTCGCGATCTCAAACATAACGCTCTGAAGAACTTCGTCGTAGTCCATGCCGTAGCAGCTCATGATTCTCTCGGAATCGCTGTGTTCGAGGATGTCGGTCGCGATCTCAACGATGTCATCGGTTGTGAGGTTCTCTTTGCTGGACGCGGTGGAGAGCATCTGCTCGTACTCTTCGTTGGTTCCCATCGTGTACCATTCCTGTCTGATGCAAACGCTGATGATCTTGTCTGCGCTGATGGTTCTGCGTTCTCTGTATGTGTTCTTCATATCGTGTACCTCTGTATTTCTTAATGATTACCGACTGGTAACTGTCGGGTAAAAAAATAAGTGGGGTGCTGTGGGGTTTGTTTGATTGTATATATATTATACCACATGGCACAGCTTTTGTCAATAGTTTTGTTGATATTTTTCAAATAATTTTACCGCTATCAACAATTCGGCGTATTATATAATAAAGGAAGTTGTCGCAAGATCGCTCGAGCATCTACCTGCTTTCTGTAAAGCCCGTAGCCGCTCTATACGCAGGTTTACGCTCGTATGGGTGTTTGGTGGGCGAAGGGCGTAAATCGTCTATACGCTCAGATACGTTGATCGTACCATGATTCAAACTATAGTTATAATAATTTCTACAAAAATTCAAAGTTTGCTGTCATTTCGTTTGCAAAATTGCTCTTGAGGCGGCAATTTCCGCCCGAAAGTCCACCTCCGGGTGTCTTTTCGTAAAAACTCCATAGAACAAAAAAATACCCCCTATCTCAGCCGAAGCCAAAATAGGGGGTATCTGTCATATATAACCGCCGCCCGGATTTACCGAGACTGCGAGGGGGCGCAGGCTCTCCGAGCGGCGGACGCAACGGGCTGGAGGTCATGACCCGATTACGTCAATTAAGTTGTGGGGTCCGCAGGCGCGGACTTGTTGACCTTGACTTTCGCCTCAATCTGAGTCGTAAGCCAGTCTGTGAGACTGCCATAGGCTTTCTCGATAAAATCTTTCGCTTCCTGTGTCATGATAGACATAGCAGTATCGAATGACTTCTGAAACGCTTCTTTCTGATTCTCGACCGTGAACTGACCGCTCTGTTTCAGAGTGTCAACATAGGTCTGATTGGTGCTGATGACAGCGGTTGTAACAGCTCTCTCGGCATCATCAAGAAGGTTCTTCGCTTCCTCGCTGTCAATGTTCTGCTTTGCCTGTACATTCTTTGTGTGGATGTACGAGCATACAAAAGCCGTGATAACGGGGACGGCGGCAATGATAACGCTCTGAAGGAGCGTCAAGAGAAATTCTGTCATTTCTCTGTATCCTCACTTTCGTTGATTCTTTTTTCGCAGGGGAACGGGCAGGTTTTACACTCACCCGGGGGACAGGGTTCGTCTCCACTTGAATTGCCAAGAGCTTTCAGCCATATCACGGTGAAATATGCTCCAGCTATCAAGATCAAGAGACTCAACACCGCTTCCATATCACACCTTCGAGAAGGTTCCTGCGTCTACCCAACCGTAAACGGTCGAGCCCTGCCCGGAGATACGGACAAGATGATAGGGGTGCTTACAACTGTTCTTGTTGACAGCCGTGATCTTGGCTTTGCCGCCCTTGCACGTCTTGGCAACAATAGAGTTTGAGCTGCTGTAATGCGTAGTGCCATTGTAGTTGACAATGTCGCCCACATCGGGAGTCCACGCGCCCGGAATCTTGATCTGCTGGCCCACGCGAATGAGGTTCGGGTTCGGGATTCCGTTGTAATCAGCAATCGCCTTGTATGTAGTGCCATACTTGCTGGCGATTCTCGCGAGAGTGTCACCTCTCTTGACTACATACACAGCATCGGTCGCGCCGGTCTGCGTAGAAATGGGTACGGACACACCTGTTTCGGTAGTGCTCTTGACGGTTTCTACCTTACCCGTATAGGTGATATACGGAAGTCTGCCGTGCTTGGTCCAGTTTCTCGTCTTATAACCGCTCTTGGTGCAGTTACAGGCGGTGATCTGAACCTTATTGTCCCACGCGGGAGTACACTCAACAGCGAGACCGTCGCCGACATATACGCCGATGTGACCTTCCATCCACACAGCCTCGCCGACCTCGATCTTGTTGAAGTCGGTTGACAGGTTCGTGCATTTGGTAATCATCACATTCGCACCGATGTCGGGTACGTTGTTGCTCTGATACACAGCTCCGCCGTAGCTCTTGGACTTGTTGCCGTTCCATCCCCACAAGATGCCCTTGATAAGGCAAACGCAGTCAAATCCGAAGGTATCGGACGAAGCTGCGTTAATCATGGCAGATCTCTCGGGCTTTGCGTTGTAGCTGTGATGGGCAATGTACCGCTTTTTGTTCGCGGCGGTCATGGGAGCGCCGAAGCAGCCCATGACATAGAGTGTCTTATAATTCTTCGCCACTTCAATCAGCTTTGCAGCCAACTGAACAGCGGTCGTGATTTTGGTTGACACGGTTGTTTCCTCCTTTGAGGTTGATTTTTCGGCGTACTTGTCGAAATACTTCTGACCGTATCCGGCTCTCTTGGTCTTCACGGACGCACTCTGATTGGCGGGGCGTTCGTACTTCGTGAGTACACAATCAGATGCCGCTTTGACTGTCTTTGCGTTCTTGAGGACGGAGAGAACCGAAACATAGCTGCTCTCCAGCTCTTCCACAAGGAACTCTAACTGCATCTCGAGGTCGCCGATTGATTTCTTTTTCTTCTTTGCGTACTCGAGAAGATTCTGCTTTCTCGTCCAGTAGGTCCACTGAGCCAAACCGTAGCCGGCAGCATCCTTGACGAAATTGCTATACGCTCCGCTGTCTACCGCCGCCGTATAACTGGCGTCAGTATAGCCGAGCTTCTTCTCATAGGTCTGCTGTAAATTCAAGGGGTTGAGTGCCGACTCTGCGTACAGGTTTCCCATGAGACCTGCGACGCCGTAATCGCTCAGCCCTTTGCTTTTCAGAAAATTCCATATTTTCTGTTCGTTGTTCGTTCCAACGAGTGACATTGTTTTTCACCTCTTTGCCGCAAAAACAAAACGGGCTACTCGCGGTTCTGATCGTTCTTGCGATCCTCGAGCTCCCATTTCCGTTCTTGCTTTCTGTCTTTTGTGGTCTTGATCCAGCCCATGATGCCGCACTCGCCGCCACATAAGGCGAACACGCAGGTTACGAGGGTATCGGGGATTGTTCCGAACTCTCGAAACAGCTTTATCATGTAGATCACGAAAACAAGCAGAACGACGCCTATGATAATCAAAATCAAATCCATCGTACCGATCTTGAATTTCGCCTTTGGTTTTGCTTGGTTTGTGTCGTCCGTGGCCGCTTTCGGTTCTTCGCTTCGCGGCATCGGACGCCTTTTGCGCTTCTTGTTGTCATGTGCGACGCTGTACCACAAAAAGACGTACAATGCAACGGCTCCGAGAACGAAGCAGCCGACACAAACCAAAATCGTAGCCCATGTCGGCATATTTTCACCTCGTCAATGCTTCAGCGGCAGGGCGTCAACCGCCTCGACGATCAGATCCGCGTCTCCGTTTCCGCCAAGCCCGGTGTGATAACTGTCGTGCATCGCGTGGAATCGCTTTCTGTCGTCGAATGAGATTTCGCCTTTGTCGATGTAGC
>JAFQNZ010000215.1 GCA_017395715.1 Clostridia bacterium
ACCCGTTTGTCATTAACAAATATTGTCTGATCAGAATTGTTTGTTTTCGGGTCGTCGAGGACGTCGACCCCTACGGTTTTCGCTCCTTTACAGCCAATCAAAAAAGCCACCGCGATGGTGGCTTTTCTCGTTTTAGTCATCATTACCCGTTGCCTTGGCGATTTCGCGGAAGGCTTCGTCGAGGTAGTTGTTTTCCATCAGCTCAAGCATACCGCGGTCGCAGAGGGCGGCGAGCTTGGGGTCGATGGGCAGTTTGGCAAGCACCTTGAGACCGTGCTTTTCGGCAACGGCATCCACGTGGCTCTCGCCATAGATCTGATGCTTCTTGCCGCAATCGGGGCATTCAAAGTAGCTGTAGTTTTCCACGATACCGAGAATCGGGATGTTCATCAGCTTTGCCATGGTCACAGCCTTTTCCACAATCATCGAAACGAGATCCTGGGGAGATGTGACGATGATGATGCCGTCGATGGGGAGCGACTGGAAGACGGTGAGCGGTACGTCGCCTGTTCCGGGAGGCATATCGACGTACATATAATCGACTTCACCCCAGCAAACATCGGTCCAGAACTGCTTGACCGTACCGGCAATGACGGGGCCTCTCCAAACCACAGGCTTGGTTTCGTCATCAAGAAGCAGATTGACGCTCATGATGCGGATGCCTGTTTTGGTGGCAAGCGGATACATACCGTATTCCGAGCCCTGCACTTCGCCCTTGGTGGCGAAGATCTTGGGGATCGAGGGACCTGTGATATCGGCGTCGAGGATGGCGGTGTTGTAATTCTTTCTTTGTGTGTTGACAGCCAGCATCGAGGTGACGAGCGATTTACCGACGCCGCCCTTGCCGCTGACAACGGCAATGATTTTTTTGACATCGCTCAGGGCATTTGCGGGCTCATAGGCGGGCTTTTTTGCCTTGGAGGCGCAGTTTGCCGAGCAAGTCGAACAGTCATGGGTACAAGTTTCAGAGTTGACTTCTTTTTCTTCCACTTTTCTATACCAACCTTTCACGAAAATTCACTTTCCTATTTAGTATATCACGATTTTTTTCTTTTTCAAGTGTTTTGCGGGATTTTGTTCAGATTTGTTATGAGATTGGACGCAAGTGTGTTTGTTTGAGTGGGCAAATTGTGCTGTACGCGACGTAGGGGAGGATATTATCCTCCCGAAAACAATCCATTACGGTTATCTGTATTTGATAGTAACACGGGAGGATGATATCCTCCCCTACGGTGGTATCATCTGTTTTGATTATAATTTTTTCGTTGTTTTCCACAAAAATGTGGAATTTATCAAAAAACAGTAGACAGAGCAAGCTGTTTTGTTGTATAATACAATTTGGATGAGTCTATCCCGAGCAAACAAAAGTCTATCACGGAAAGGAAACGGACTTAAATGAAAATCAGTGAAATTGCTAAACTTTTGAACGCGGAGGTGCTTTGCGGCGAAGAAGAGCTTGACCGCGAGGTGAAATCCGCTTGCGGATGTGACATGATGAGCGACGTACTCGCTTTTGTAAAAGAGCAGGCGGTTTTGATTACCGGTCTTTGCAATCCCCAGGTGGTGCGTACCGCGCAGATGATGGATATGGGTTGTATCGTATTTGTCAGAGGTAAAATGCCGCCCCCTGAGGTGGTCTCTCTTGCCGAAAAGGCGGATATTGTGGTGCTTGCCTCGAAGGAGCGTATGTACGTTGCCTGCGGCGTTTTGTACCAAAACGGACTGTCCGGAGGTAGTGTGCTCCATGGCTGATTTTGTAAGACTTGAATATGACATTGACGGCGAGAATTTTACCTCGGCAGGTGAAGCCTCGGTGAAGGTAAAGCGATCTCTGCGTCAAATGGGATTTGACCCCGAAACGATCCGCAAGGTCTCGGTCTCAATGTATGAGGGTGAGATCAATATGGTCATCCACGCCGATGGCGGCAAAGCCACGGTGGATATTTACGACGATCGCATTGTGATCGTGCTTGCCGACCGCGGACCGGGCATTCCCGATATTGACCTTGCCATGCAGGCGGGCTATTCCACAGCGCCCGACAACATCCGTTCGCTCGGCTTTGGCGCCGGCATGGGTCTTCCCAACATGGCAAAATACACCGACGAGATGAAGATTGAATCGGAAGTTGGCGTCGGTACGACGGTTACCATGGTGGTAAAGGTCTGACAGCTTTCTGAGACCCTATAGAAAGAAGGTGATGACTTGAACAGTACGAATGACAGCAAAATGAATCTGACGGCAGAATACGGTACGCTGACACCTGCTGAGATCAATCATTCGGTTATGCTTGATACCGATAAGTGCAAAGGCTGCACGAGCTGTATCAAGCATTGCCCGACAGAGGCGATCCGCGTGCGCGACGGTCACGCGTGTATTGAAAACAAGCGTTGCATTGACTGCGGCGAATGTATCCGTGTTTGTCAGTACAAGGCAAAAAAAGCGATCTATGACCGCTTTGAGGATTTTGCCGATTACAAATATAAAATCGCACTTCCCGCACCGGCACTTTACGGTCAGTTTGAAGACGTGAGCGATCTTGATGCCGTGCTTTCGGCACTGGTGGAGCTTGGCTTTGACGATGTGTTCGAAGTGGCAAGAGCTGCCGAAATGGTGTCGGAATATACAAGAAAATACCTAGAACGCAACGACAGCCTGCCAAGCCCTGTGATCTCCTCGGCTTGCCCGGTGATCGTGCGCCTGATCAGCATCCGTTATCCCTTGTTGATTGATAATCTTTTGCCGGTCATGGCTCCCATTGAGGTGGCGGCAAGAGTGGCACGCAAGGAAGCGCTTGAAAAGCATCCTGGACTCACTGATGAGGATATTTGCGTTCTCTTCATTTCGCCTTGCCCTGCCAAGGTGAGCTATGTGAAAAATCCGCTCGGCGTAGAGAAGAGCGCTGTGAACGGCGTTTTGTCGATTGGGGAGCTTTTCTTCAAGATGCGCTCTGCCATGAAAACGATGACTGAAGAAAAAGTGCAGGCACAGTCGGGCATTATCGGCATCAGCTGGGCTGGCACAAGTGGTGAGGCGGCGGCCCTTTTCAATGAAAAGTATCTCGCTGCCGACGGCATTGAAAACGTCATTAAGGTGCTTGACGAAATTGACAACGGCAACATTCGTAACCTTGATTTTGTGGAGCTGAACGCGTGTAACGGCGGCTGTGTGGGCGGTGTTCTCAATGTGGAAAATCCCTACATTGCCAAGGCACGCTTGCAAACACTCCGACGGTATCTGCCGGTCTCGCTCAACCGCATGGGCGATTTGCGGCTCGATTCCTACGAATGGGACTTGATTCCCGAGCCCGAGCCTGTGGCAAAGCTTTCAGACGACCGCCACGAGGCGATGCGGATGATGCGCGAGATCGTTGCCATCACGCACACCTTGCCGGGTATTGACTGCGGCT
>JAFQNZ010000216.1 GCA_017395715.1 Clostridia bacterium
CACTCACACCGAGTCCGCTTGCAATTTCGGGCGTGATCGTTCCGTTTTGGATTTCTTCCACCACTTTAAGCTGAACAGCGGAATCCGCTGTGTTCAGATTCAAATACTCTGCAATGGCATTTGCCTGTTCGGTCGCACCGAAGAGATAACTCATCGGGTGATAAATAATGTAGATCACCGCCATCAGAAGAATGATCTGTAATGCAAGCGGGATCAATGTCAGCATCGGGTGATACTTTTCCCTTTTGAAAAGCTTCGACTGCTCTTCGGCGATCGTATCGCCGTCACCGTAATACTTGGCTTTCAAAAAGTTGATGTCAGGCTGAATGCGCACCATAACGATCGAATTTTTCTGAATCCAGATCGAAACCGGCATCAGGATCACTTTGGTAGCAAGCGTGAAAAGCAAGATCGCAAGACCGTAGTTTTCCACAAGCGCAAAGCACCACTTCATCAAGTAGCCAAGCGGAATGCAAATATAGTAAATAATGGTGTCTATCATCTGTTGTCCTTTTTCTTTCGGCAAGCATCGAAGGCTACACTGCAACGCAATATAGCCTTCTTTGAAGCCAAGTTATTATTTATAGAGGTTACCTACGTTTATCTCTTCAAGCTTGGTCCAGTTCTTGAAGTCTTTGGCATCGCCAACGACTTCATAGATCACAAGAACGTCGTCGCCGCCCGAAACTGTCTTTTGGAAGTGATAGTAACGCTTGACATCGTCGCCTTCCTGCACTTCGAAAATACTCGTTCCATAATCGTTCATAGGCGTAATTCCTTCCGACTGGAAGATGGAGGCAAGAAGCTGACCCTGCTCAACGGGTGCGCTGTTCACTGCCATGGGTGTGCCACTCTCGCCTTTTTTCTTTACCATCAGCGAAGTAACGCGCGAGCCGGAAAGATCCTTGGTATCACTGATTGCAGAAGCATGGTCGCCTGTGATGATAATGGTGGCATCTTCATACAGACCGAGTTCCTTCAGCTGGTCAATGTAATAATTCACAAGCTTAAAAGAAACGCGCATGGCAAGATTGCTGTCCCACTTATCGTTTTCGTTAAGAACAAGCGAGAAATCTTCGTAGTAGGAGTTCGGCATATGGCAACCGTTGATGTGAATGAAGCTGAAGTTCTTGTTTCCTTCAAATGTTGTAAAATCCTCTGCCGTCATCCAATCATAAACATCCTTCATGCCCGAGTCAAAGAGCGGCTTGTTGGCTTCGTATTCAATGTAGCCGTTAAAGTCGCTGGTGTTGATAACACCGACCCAACCCTTGGCAAAGAAAGGCAGATAGCGGAAGAGCGTCAGGCGAGTCATATCGCCCCAAAGACCCATGCGGTCTCTTACTTCATACACATCCGAAGAACTCAAATTGTCCACAACACCGTTAAACACATTCGCATCGTGATATGCGTAGTATTTTTCGGTATAAACGTTGACCTTGTAGCCATTATCCTTCAGTTCTTTTAAGAAAGTGCCGTTGGTATAGGCATTTTCAAAATATTCAATGCGTCCTGTGCTGTAATCGTTTTCAATGCCGGTCAGCATATACGCAATCGACGGGAAGGTTCTTGCATACTTGGTAATGTGGTTGTCATACAGCGTAAAGCCGTCGAGATGATCAAAGAAGGTCGGATCGGTCTTCATCATCTTTTGGAAGTAGGTATGGTCAAAACGGTCAACCACAAACCAGATCACATTGCCCTCAGAAGAAAGCTCTGTCAGATTGGCATTCGTCAGAATGCTGGGCAGATAGTCACCTGCCTCACTCGCCTCCGACGAGTTGTCGTAACGCTGATTCAAAGGGGTCCAAGCATCAGTGGTAAAGGAAAGAAGCGTGAACATCATCACCTGCACGCCCACAACCGCAACCATTGCCACGATCATGGCAAGACGCACCACTTCTCTTTTCTTGCGAATCAAAATCACCGATACCAGTGCAGCCGCGATCACCGCGATCCAAATGATCAAATTGATTATCATTGCTGTTCCTCCGTAAGATGAAACACCGACACCGTCGCCTTCTACGGCATTCAGTCCAAGGTTCAGATAGTTGCCCTGCAGATACAGCATAAAGCCAATGCCGAAGAGAATCGCATAAACGATATCAAACACTCTTCCCGAAAGATTCCAAACGATCAAAAAGAGCGCGGCGGCAACGGCAAGGCTAATGAAAAACGAGGGAATAAAAAGATCCATAAAAGTAAAGTCGAGCATTTCCGAATTTTTACAGATCGCTTCAAACGGTCCGAAAAAGAAGATCGTAAACGGAATTGCCAAGGAAAGAAGGATAGACGGAACAAGACGCTCCGAACGGGTAAAGCCACGGTAAGGCGTCTTCGCCTTCTTAGAAGGGGTTATTGATTCTTTGTTTTCTGTGTTTTCCTGATTCATACTTTGGGTTTATTTCCTTTCTTGGGTATCATGACAAGACAAGCTCAGCCAAGATGTGACTCAGGCTTGCCGGGCGTTACTTTTTTCACATGGGGGCAGACGAGCGCGTTCAAACGACGGGTAGGCGCTGCCCAACGAATGGCGTTTTTGATGACGCGCTGAACCGCAGGGTTATAATAGGTGCGGTAAGTTTCGTGACCGGGCTGGAAATAGAAAACTCTGCCGTTTTC
The DNA here is from genome assembly GCA_017395715.1 of Clostridia bacterium. Lineage (GTDB taxonomy): Bacteria > Bacillota > Clostridia > Oscillospirales > CAG-272 > RGIG1993. Next base: position 2,623 of record JAFQNZ010000216.1, read on the forward strand.
GCGGAAATAGCAGCAACCGGAACGGAACACTTCTCCGCCCTCATACCAACCAATGAACACAAGCTGATCGGGTTCGGGAATCCCGAAAGGCTCGCAGTACATTTCTTCATGCTCCACTTCAAAATAAGAGCCAACACCCTGTGCGATCGGGTGAGCGGGATTGACAACCCACAGTCTTTCAAGGTCGCCTTCTTCGCGCCAATTGAGATTGCAGGTCGTTCCCATCAGAAGACGGAAGGGCTTGGAGTGATGTGCCGAGTGAAGCGGAATAAATCCCATGCCTTTCAGCACCGCTTCTTTCACTCTGCGTGCAACATGATCGGGCACATCGCCGTGGCGAAGATGACCCCACCACAAGAGAACATCGGTAGAATCGAGGACTTCTTTGGTCAAACCACAGTCTTCATCATCGAGAGTCACCGTACGGACAGTAAAATCTTCTTCGGTTGCCAAAAACTCGGCAATTGCCTGATGAATGCCATTCGGATAAATCTCCTTAACTTCTTGGTCAATTTTTTCGTGGTGGAATTCGTTGAAAATCGTAACAGAAATCATCTTTTTCACTCCTTAACGGTGTAAACTTAGCGTGGCTGCATCAAAAAAAGCAGATTGACCCACGATATTCCATTGTGATTTTATCACAATTTATATGGTTTGTCAACAATGAATCTCACATTTTCACCCAAGTGTCAAGGAGCAATAATTCTTTTTTCGTGCAAAAAACAAATTTTTTAATGTTTTTCAAAATAATGATTGCAATGTAACAAAAAAAATGCTATACTTGGTGTATTGGTGGAGTTATATGCTCTTTCCATTATTTTCCGATAATTCTCTGAAAGGATCTTGATACAATGAAAAACAGCGAAAAGACAATGGATAAAATCGTTGCCCTTTGCAAAAACCGCGGTATCATCTACGCAGGCAGCGAAATTTACGGCGGCCTTTCCAACTCGTGGGACTACGGCCCTCTCGGTGTTGAACTGAAGAACAACGTCAAAAAGGCATGGTGGAAGAAGTTCGTTCAGGAATCTCCCTACAATGTCGGTCTTGACAGTGCTTTGATCATGAACCCCAAAACTTGGGAAGCTTCCGGTCACTTGGCAGGCTTTTCCGACCCTCTGATGGACTGCAAGGTTTGCCGTTCCCGTCACAGAGCCGATAAGCTGATCGAAGATTATATTGCCGAAAACAATCTCGATCTCAACCCCAACGGTTGGACAAGCGATAAGATGAGTGATTACATTCACGAAAACCATCTGAAATGTCCTTCCTGCGGCAGCTCGGATTTCACGCCCATCCGTAAATTCAATCTGATGTTCAAGACCTACATCGGCGTTACCGAAGATTCTACCAACGAGGTGTATCTCCGTCCCGAGACCGCACAGGGTATCTTTGTTAACTTCAAGAACATTCAGCGTACCACCCGCCGCAAAATCCCCTTCGGTGTCGCACAGATCGGTAAATCCTTCCGTAACGAGATCACCCCCGGTAACTTCATCTTCCGTACCCGCGAATTTGAACAAATGGAGCTTGAATTCTTCTGCAAGCCCGGTACTGACCTTGAATGGTTTGATTTCTGGAGAGGTTACTGCCGCGACTTCCTCTATAATCTCGGCATGAAGCCCGAAAACCTCCGTCTGCGTGACCACGACAAAGACGAGCTTTGCTTCTATTCCAAAGCGACCACTGACTTCGAATTTCTCTTCCCCTTCGGTTGGGGCGAGCTCTGGGGCGTTGCCGACAGAACCGACTACGACTTAAC
>JAFQNZ010000217.1 GCA_017395715.1 Clostridia bacterium
AGAGTTTATGGACGACAGAATGACCGAAATTCGTGCCCTGGGAATTGCAGGCGACCACATTGATGATAATACAATTCGTTGGTGGTTGGTTCCCTATCTCATTGATTATTTAATTGAAAATTCGGTAAAGGCACAAAACATTTACGAACCACCCAAACGTGCCAACGGAGAATCTTGGGGATTTGTTGGTTATGAGATAACCAATCTTCCCGAAGAGATAGCAATGGGACATAATGGCTGCGGAGACAAAAATGAATTTTGGACATATAAGTATGGAGATTATTCTTTGTGGGATCAATGCGGAGAACCGGAATACGCCGAAGTTGAGTTAATGGGCAACTGTATTAGAGGAAATAGGAATATATCTTCATTTTCCGAGCTTGAAAAAAGAGTATGGGATGGTATTAACGGTAGGTATGCACATATTTCTGACGATGGATATATGATTCCCGATATTCTCGTTATCAGAATTGAAAAACTCAGACAGATTCATCAACTCTTCCGTGAACACAAAAACTATGAGTTGCTTATTAAGAATGTTGCTAATCTGTATGAAAAGGTTGAGGAGATATTCAAAAAATATAGCCATCAAGTATTGCATGACAACATTGGATATAACATCAGAATGGAATTATATGCTACAAGAATGATGGCTATCCATGATTTGGTTGAAGAAAATGTTCTGCAATTACCCGAAGAACCAAGCAAATCTTCACTCGGCATGCACATCTTTTTAAAATAAATGAATTACCGCCGAGAGTAACCATTTGGTTGCTCTCGGCGGTTGTTTCTTCAATTTGCTTTACGAATTTTCATCTATCACGTGCTCGTTCATTTCCTTGGCGCGCTTCATTTCCAGCTCGTAAGAGTTGCGATAGAAACCCTGCTTATCCTTAAAGAGATTCAATTTACCGTCATCCATGATGTATATCTTGTCAGCCCTGTCAGCAATCGACATATCATGCGTTACCATGATCAAAGTCTGACCGATCATCGCTTTGGTTTCGAGAAGAAGCTCTAACACTTCATCTGCATTTTTGCGGTCAAGATTTCCCGTCGGTTCATCACAGAATAACACCTGCGGGCGGTTGATCATCGCTCTGGCAATGGCAACTCTTTGCTGCTGGCCGCCGGAAAGCTCAGACGGCAAATGGTGAAGACGGTCTTCCAAACGAAGGGTTTTGATCAGCTTTTTCAAGTGCTCCTCATATTTGTAAGATGCTCTGTCACACATCACGGTCGGAACCAAAATGTTTTCAATAGCGGTAAGTTGCGGAATCAAATTGTGCTTTTGGAAAACCATTCCGGTAAATTCACCGCGAAAACGACCCAGTTTGTCTGCACTCAAGGAAGTGATCTCGGTACCGCGAATCGTTACTTTTCCGTAGTTCGGTTTGTCAAGTCCTGCGCATATATGCAACAGCGTACTTTTTCCCGAACCGGATGCACCAATGATGGCTACAAATTCTCCGTCATCTGCCTTAAAGGAGGCTCTGTCAACGGCATTCACAACTGAGTCGTACTGTCTGTACTGTTTGATAATATCAACGGCTTCAATAATCGGCATAAAACATATCCTCTCAAATTCTTAAACAAATATCATTTGGCATCCGAATCAAAAATTTCATTTCTCGCCTCAATATCCTCTGCCCCAATCGCAGGCAAAACTGCCTTTCCCGTAAACACAGGAGCACTGCGGCGCTTAAAGGAAAGATAGGCAAGCATGACAGAAAGAACCGATGTCAAAAGCACAACGGCAAAGCCGGCAACAAATGCCCATACAGGAATAAAGAAGGAAATTCTAACAGGGGAGCTACTGTGAACCATCCAATAAACGATCCACGTGGAAAGCGAAGCGAAGAAACTGTAAACCAAAGACGAAAGCAGTGCAAAGAACCCTGCATCCACCCAAAACAGTTTACGAACCTGCTTGAAATTTACGCCAAGGCAAAGGTAAATGTCAAGTTCTTTTTTCCTCATTTGGTAGAAAAGTGTTTGGCTGAGTGAAGTCAGCAAAACATAAATAAGAAGCAACAGAATCGATATATACAAAATCAAACCGGGATAATTTTTCAGTTTGTTCGTCACCTTAACCGTTTCCTGTCTTGTGTTACTGACAGACATATTGTAGCGGCGGCCGATCGAACGAAAATCTCTTTCCATGTTTCTGACCGTATCTTCCGAAACACCGTCTTCACAATACACTTCAACATCTACCCAAAACGGCGTTTCTCCCGTTACATCCTCAAAATCCGCAGCTTTCATGTAAACAGGAAGACTTTCCCCCACTGCAAGATCCGAAACAATAGCGCCTACCGTGTACTCTGCATAATAAAAATCATACGCTCTGTAGAGCATTTCAAGCAAGTGGTTTGCAGAAGTCGGCTGAACTTGCGAAAGCGGACGGCGGCGAACCGAAGATCGAACGATTCGAATGGTATCACCAACTTCAAGCTTGTGCATCAATTCGTTATTCAGCGTATCCGAAATCGCAATGGTTCTTTTATCGTTCAGCACCGATTGAATATCGCCTGTGATCGTAGCACCAAGATAAATAAGTCCATCTGCCACTTCTTCGTCAAACAGCGTGTAGTCCACGTTAGCAAAACCAATAAATCCGCTTTCCTCCGATTCTACACCGTTCCTTTTTCCCGACCAAGTCAGATCATCCGAATGAATCAAGATATGAGAGCGTTCAAGAGAGGCTTCGCGTTTTCTGATTTTAACAATATGATCAACACCCTCTACCTGATACAAAATCTCTCGCATGGCTTCATCGTATGTTCTTCCGACCGCACTTTCATCAGGTGAATCCACAACATCCTTCGGCTCAGTCGTCTCTTCGGGCGAATCACCGGTCGTAACAGCTGCCGTGGTTTCATCATAGATACTATTTGTTGGGAAAGTGAGATTGAACTGCGGCAATTTTGCATTATCTTCCGCTGCTCGTACTTCCATAAAGTATGTACCGGCACAAAAAGCACCTGCGAAGATCAATGTTGTCAAAAGCAACGTCACAACGTATTTTCTAAACCGTCTCATGGAAAGCA
>JAFQNZ010000218.1 GCA_017395715.1 Clostridia bacterium
AAAAAATTTGATAGGTTTGTTGAAAATAATTCACAGTTTCTTCTTTTGTGGCGTCTGCGGGCGGAATTGCCATCAAACCCACCGTGCGGATATGGGGGTATAACGCCAAGGTGTCAAGAAAACCCGAAAGATCCTCCGGGTAAATACCGCCCTTGGATTCTTCCCTGCCTACATTCACTTCCACCAAAATATCCATCACGATCCCGTGCTTTTCCGCCTGACGGTTGATCTCGCGGGCAAGCTTTTCGCTGTCCACCGAGTGAATGAGAGACACTTTATCAATGATGTATTTCACCTTGTTGGTCTGCAAACGACCAATAAAATGGATCTCCAATTTTTCTTTGTGAAGGGCATCGTATTTTTCAAGAAGCTCCTGTACACGGTTTTCGCCAATGCAAGTCAGCCCTAAGTGATCGATCGCATAATTGATCACATCAACGGGAACGGTTTTGGTAGCGGCAAGAAGCATCGCTTTGCCTTTTCCGTATTCTGCCACTTCGCTCTGAATGCGGGGCAGATTTTCATTTAGAATATCAAGACGCTCCTTGTATGATCTTTCCGTCATACAGATCCTCTCCTTTGATGATGATGTTGTCGTTTTCGGCAAGCAGTTTGAAAAGACCGCTCTTGTCTTTCGGGGAAGGCTCGGCGATCATCATGCTATCCTTGCGGTAAACCACCGAAACTTCGCGAAACTGCACCACAAAGCCTTTCAGAATAAACACACCCTGTACCCCTTTGTACACCGTGAAGGCACTTGTCGGGATCTTAAAGCCTTCGTGCGTTTCCACCGTCAGCGTCATACCGGTAATCCGCTTCATGGCAAGCGATTCGGTCAAAGACAGCGTGGAAAAGATCAGCGCCGTTTTTCCCTCACCGTCCTGACGGACTGTTTTTTCAAGCGTCAGCTCCAACTGTTCGCCATCCACTGCCACGCTGTACTGTCTGCCAAGGACAAAAGAAGAAGTTGCGAAATCGTTTTCAACAAATGCCACCGCATAGGCTTTGTGAGAGGTGATCATTTTGCCTGCGCCCGAAGGCGTCACACTTCTGTCTTTATCAAACAAAGCGGCAAGCGCGGTATAATCAAGACTTTTTATGGTTTCAGCCGAAACCACGCTTTCATAGCCGTCAACGCCGTAAGAAAACCAACCCGACTCCTCGGCTGTCACAATCCGCGTCGGCTCACCGAGGTCTTTTTCCATCGAGGAAACCGCCCGATTCAAATCATTGATCGCTTTCGAAAGATCGGCAAGACCGATCAGCTTTTCTCTTGCCAGCATCAAAGCGGCAAGGGTGTCTTTTTGGCGGTTGGCTTTTTCCATATTACCGTCGCGTACTGCCTCTTCAATCGCCAGCGAAACGCCTGCGATACGTAATTCGATCGTTTCGCTCACTTTTTCGGGGCGTGCGTCATTGACCGATTCCAAAACAGAAACCGCCTGTCTTGCCCGTGTCAGGGTGGCAAGGCTTTCATCCTTTACGCTGTCGGGATAAGTCGCCATCAAAGGCATTCCCTTTTTCACCCTCGTGCCGTCGGCGACATAGTACACATTTTTACTATTTGCATTGCCGAGTGTTTTTTCCTCTCTGACAAGATAGGCGTCAAACGAAACTGACTCGCCAAGCGTGCCGATGCGTGCCGACATGGTTTCCAAAGAAGAGGTAAAGCCTTGCGAAAAATGATAGCCCACATCGAGCAATAAAATCGCGCAAACGAGAATGACCGCTACCGTGGAATAGGTACGGCGCGAAAAGCGTTTTAAGAACACCTTCAGTTTCTCAATTGCTTCCATGGTCAGCTTGATCAGCTTTGCCAAGAATAAACGCATGACTTTCTCCCCTTTCTGTTTTATTTCGTCCAAAGATTGCCGTCAAGAATCAGCGCAAGCGCTTCATCCACGGTCATAGTTGCCATATCGATCTTCACCGCATGGCGATTTCTTTCCCACCATGTCAGCTGCCGTTTGGCATAGTTGCGGGAGGCTTGCTTGATCTTGTCAAGTGCCTCGTCAAGGGTAGCTTGCCCCGCAAAATAGTTATTCAGCTCCTTGTAGCCGATCGCTTGCCCTGCGGTTGTCATGGGATCAAGCGCAAGATTTTTCACTTCGTCAAGAAGCCCCGCTTCCAGCATCAGATCGACACGCGTATCGATCCGTTTGTAAAGCGCCTCGCGGTCGGACGAAGTGAGAACATAGATCTCTGCACCCTCTCTGAGTGTGCCGCGTGTGTTTTCTTTGTCCCACTCGGTCTTGGTCTTGCCCGAAACGAGATAGATCTCCAAAGCGCGGATCACGCGCTTTCTGTTATTCGGATGAATAACAGCCGCCGCTTCGGGGTCAACTGCCATAAGGGCTGCGTGGTTTTCCTCTGCCGTTTTCGCCCAAAGCTCTTGTCTCAAAGCTTCGTCTGCTTCGGGAGAGCTGTACGCACCCTCGTATAATACACTTTCAAGATATAAACCCGTGCCGCCGCAAAAGATCGGCGTTTTCCCTCTTGCCAAAATGTCGGCAAGGATAAGCGATGCCTCTTTGGCATAATCGGCGCAGGAGTAGTTGTCAGCGGGGTCTGCCACATCGATCATGTGATGCGGCACTTCCGCCATTTCCGCTTTGGTCGGCTTTGCCGTGCCGATATCCATTCCGCGGTAGATCTGCATCGAATCGCAGGAAATGATCTCCCCATCAAGCGCCTTTGCCAAGGCGATCGACAGCGCGGTCTTGCCCACCGCCGTGGGGCCTGCGATCGCAATGATTCGTTGTCTGTTTGTCATAGATTACTCTGTTTCATTACTTGATTTTGCTGATTAGAAGAAATTTTGCAAGGCAAGGCGCACCGCAAAAAGCAAGATGCAGACATAGTCTGCTATGTCAAATCGCTTTTGAGGAGCAACGCCGAATTGCGAAATTTATTCAATCAGCATGGCATCGCCGAAACTAAAGAAACGATAGTTTTCACGAATTGCTTCGGCATACACATCCATCATAAACTCACGCGAGGAAAGCGCCGAAACCAGCATCAAAAGCGTTGATTCGGGCAGATGGAAGTTGGTAATCAGCGCGTCCACCACCTTGAAGCGGTAGCCGGGATAGATAAAAATACCCGTGTCGTCGTGCATCGCGTGTACCACACCGTCGTCTGTGGATGCCGATTCGAGTACACGGCAGGAGGTCGTTCCCACCGCAATCACCCTACCCCCGCGGGCGCGGGTCGCGTTGATGCGCTCTGCCGCATCCTCAGTGACTTGAAAATATTCGGTGTGCATGATATGCTCGTTGATGTTGTCCACCTTCACGGGGCGGAACGTGCCAAGACCCACATGGAGCATGACGGGCACGATGTCAACGCCCTTTTCGCGGATTTTATCCATCAGTTCAGGCGTAAAATGCAACCCCGCCGTGGGTGCGGCAGCAGAGCCACGCTCGTTGGCATACACCGTCTGATAGCGGTCTTTGTTCGCAAGGGGTGCCGTGATGTAAGGCGGAAGAGGCATTTTGCCGATGCGGTCAAGCATCGTATAAATATCGCCCTTGGTGTGATCGTAATCAAAACGCAGAATGCGGTTACCCTCTTCCACAATATCAATCACCGTCGCGGTGAGAAGTCCGTCACCAAAGGAAAATTCCGCGCCGATCTTCGCTTTCTTGCCGGGGCGCGTCAAGGCTTCCCATTCGTCAAGCCCTCTTTGGCGAAGAAGCACCACTTCAAGGGCGGCACCCGTATCCTTTTTCACGCCGTGCAAGCGCGCAGGAATCACCTTGGAATCATTGATCACCAGCGTGTCGCCCGGCTTTACGTAATCAAGAATATCCCGAAAGATCTTGTGTTCCAAAGCCTTCGTTTCTCTGTGTACCACAAGAAGACGCGACGCATCGCGCGGCTCCATCGGCTCTTGCGCGATCAACTCTTCGGGCAGATCGTAATAAAAATCTTTGGTTGTCAGGTTTGTTTCTTTTTTGCTATTGATAATCATACAGCTTTATCACCTTGTCGCATTTGGGCATAGAATCACAGTATATAGTCCTATTCTACCACAGATTCTGAAATTTGCAAGTTCTTTTCGC
>JAFQNZ010000219.1 GCA_017395715.1 Clostridia bacterium
ATCAACCATAGTGTGGTTGGTGGAAGGCTTTTCTTGATCATTGAGAACGGGAATCTCTATTTGTGCAACGAAGATTTCGCCGCACGTTGAGCAGTGGCTGCCTTCGGTGAGTCCTGTATCTTTATAAGTCGGTTCTCTGGCTGGATCGATCACTACCTTGTGCCCAAGAGTGGGAATGATTTCCTGTTCAAGAAGGATTTTACCGCATGTTGAACAGTGACTGCCTTCTGTATAACCTTCAGCTGTGCAAGTAGGATCTGTTGCCGGAGTAACTACTACGGTATGATTGTGGATAACGGTATCTTCAGGAACATCGGGTGTTTCGGGAACAACGGGTGTTTCAACGGTGACTTCAGGTGCAACGGTATCGGGCATTTCGGGAACAACGGGGTCTTCAGGTGCAAAGGTATCGGGCATTTCGGGAACAACGGGGTCTTCAGGTGCAAAGGTATCGGGCGTTTCGGGAACAACGGGTGTTTCGATCTCAATCAAACCGCTAACGACCGTTTTCACAAGCTGACCATTGGAATCATAAGAATAGGTTTCTTTTTGATCACAATTTCCGTATTTGTTGATTATGGATTTTGTTGCGAGTGTTCCGTCAGTGTTGTATTTGTATTCGATTTTTTCGCCGTCGTGTTTGGTTTCTGTAATCAGTTTGTTATTGCTGTCGTAGGAATAGGTGGTTGTATTACTGCCATTCTTGGTGACCGAAATTAAATTTCCGTTTTGGTCATACTTATTGTCATATGTGGTTTCGATGTATTTGTTATATGAGCCAAGTGTACTTGATGTGGGGATCGTGGTTTGCACAAGGGTGGGATTGCCGTGATCATCGTTTGTATATTCGGTCAAAGATGTGAGTTTACCGTTATTGATAGAAGACGATCTTCTGGCAACCAAAAAACTGTTGGAATCATAAAAATAGACGGTCTTTATATCAGAAGACGTTTCTTCTGTTTTCAACCAAACATCTTGAATGATGGCATCATTGTTATCGTTGTCGGTATTGCCGTTATCGGTATTGCCGTTATCGGTATTGCCGTTGTCGGTATTGCCGTTATCGGTGTTACCGTTATCGGTATTACTGTTGTTAGTGTTACCGGAAGTAAACTCACTTCCGCAGAAGGCGCAGAACTTAGCAGCAGGGTCATTTTCTTTATTACATTTGCTGCATATTAGCTTTTGAATCAGCTGAGCACCACAGCTTGGGCAGAAGGCGGCATCTTCGCTGCATTCTTTTTGACATTTAGGACAAAGAGAATGGCTATGAGTTGTTGTCGGGGTATCGTCGCCGCAGGCTGTTAAGGGCAGAATTAAAAGTGCTATCAGTATAAGTGCTAAAAACCGTTTCATATTTTTCCTCCTAAAGAATAGATCAAGGTTAAGAAAATCTCTGTATTAGCAAACATAAAATTTTTGTTTGGATTAACAATTTTATTATAATTCTAAAAATGTTTTTTGTCAATACGTGGCAAGGGATAATATTTATGATTGGATGGGTTTGCCAAGTGATTGACTTTTCTTTTGGGAAATGCTATAATAAGCTATACTTGCAACAGTCAAAGAGGAAACCACTATGATGAAATTCGATTTACACGCACACACGTCGGGGATCAGCCGTTGCTGTAAGATTCCTGCCAAAACGGTTTTGTCTTTTGCCAAGGACATTGGTCTTGACGGCATAGTGCTCACCAATCATTATACTATCGACTACGTGAAAAACGGGGACACACTTGCGTTTGCCCGCGATTATATTGCCGAATACGAGTACACCAAGCGTCTTGGCGAGGAAATGGGCATCAAGGTGTTCTTTGGCGTTGAAGTGACATGGGAAGGGAATCGCCCCTTGCACATTCTTTTGTACGGTGTGCCGACCGACTTTGTGCTTGAGCATCACACCATGTACGACTATTCGCCCAAACAGCTTTACGATGCGGTGAAGGCGGTGGGCGGTGCTGTGATTCAGGCGCATCCGTTCCGCAACCGCATGACGATTTTGCCGTCCGACTGCATCGACGGGGTAGAGATCAACTGCCATCCGATCTACCGCGAATCCTGTGCGGAAAAGCTGATTGCCTACGCGCAAGAAGAGAAGAAGATCGTGACCTGCGGCGGCGATTTCCATGCCGACACGTATCGCCCTGTTTGCGCGACCCTTTTGCCCGATTCGATAACCGATGAAAAGGCGCTTGCGGATTTTCTTTTGACAGCAGACCATGTGGAGCTTCTGATTCACGAGCCCTTGACGGCGTATCCTTACCGCTACCGCTATTTACGCGAAGGGAAGTAAAACTTGAATACAAAGCAAAAAACGGTTGAGCATTTGCTCAACCGTTTTTAGTTCGTTAACAACAAGCGAGATAATTACTTATACTTACGCTTTCTTGCAGCTTCCGACTTCTTTTTGCGCTTTACGCTGGGCTTGTCGTACTGCTCTCTCTTCTTGACTTCAGTGAGAACGCCGGAGCGCTGGCACTGTCTTTTGAATCTGCGAAGAGCACTGTCAAGCGATTCGTTTTCTTTGACTCTGATTTCTGCCATTTTACAACCCTCCCCTCGCTTATGCAGAGAGAATTTCGAAAAATTCCTTTTACTATTATAGTATATCTTATCCCTGTTGTCAAGGGATAAACTCAAATTTTTTGAGAAATTTTACCTATTATTTCACAACGATATTGACGAGCTTTCCGGGCACGGCAATTTCCTTGATTACGGTTTTGCCATCAATGAAAGGCTTGATCTTTTCGTCTGCCTTGGCGGCGGCGATCATCTCTTCACGGGTGGCATTTGCCGCAACAACAACGGTGCCGCGGAGCTTACCGCAAACCTGAACGGCAATTTCAACCGTATCGTCCTTGGTTTTCGCTTCGTCATAGGTCGGCCATGCGGCGAGCGAGAGAATATCGGTGTAGCCGAGGAATTCGTTGACTTCTTCAGAGATATGCGGTGCGAAGGGGCAGAGCAGCGTGATGAGGGTTCTGAGCTCATCACGGGTGAGAGTGCCGACTTCGTAGATTTCGTTTACCAGCGACATCATAGCGGCGATGGCAGTATTGAACTTCATCGAGTCGATATCCTCGGTGACCTTCTTGATGGTCTTGTGGAAGGAGGATTCGAGCTTAGCCGTTACGCCTTCGCCCTTGACGAGGTCGGTAAGACCTGCCACGCGGTCAATGAAGCGCTTGCAGCCCTTGATGGAAGCCTGCGACCAGGGTGCGCTCTTTTCAAAGTCGCCGATGAACATTTCGTAAAGACGCAGACCGTCAGCGCCGTATTCGGCAATCACAACTTCAGGGTTGATAACATTACCACGGGATTTCGACATCTTTTCGCCGTTTTCACCGAGGATCATGCCGTGAGCGGTACGCTTGAGGTAAGGCTCTTTGCAGGAGAGTACGCCGATATCGTACAGGAACTTTGCCCAGAAACGGGAGTAGAGCAGATGGAGCGTAACGTGCTCCATACCGCCGTTATACCAGTCAACCGGCATCCAATAGTCGAGTGCTTCCTTGGCGGCGAGTGCATCGTTGTTGTGCGGATCGCAGTAACGGAGGAAGTACCAGGACGAGCCTGCCCAGTTGGGCATGGTGTCGGTTTCGCGCTTTGCGGGACCGCCGCAGCAAGGACAGGTGGTGTTCACCCAATCGGTTGCCTTGGAAAGCGGTGATTCGCCGTCATCAGTCGGCTCAAAGCGCTCGATTTCGGGGAGAGTCAAGGGAAGTGTTTCTTCGGGGAGTGCTACCCAGCCACACTTTTCACAGTTGACAAGCGGAACGGGTTCGCCCCAATAACGCTGACGGGAGAATACCCAGTCGCGGAGCTTATAGTTGACTTTCTTAACGCCGATGCCTTTTTCGGTGAGAAATTCGATGATCTTGGCTTTGGCATCCTTCACTTCAAGACCGTTCAAGAATTCGGAGTTTGTCATGATGCCACTTTCCACATCGGTGAAGGCTTCGTTTTGTACGTCGCCGCCTGCCACCACTTCGATGATGGGCAGATCAAACTTCTTGGCAAATTCCCAGTCGCGGGTATCGTGCGCGGGCACTGCCATGATGGCGCCTGTACCGTAAGTAGAAAGCACGTAGTCGGAAATGAAGATCGGGATCTTTCTGCCGTTAACGGGATTGATAGCTTCCACGCCGTCAAGTCTCACGCCGGTCTTATCCTTCACAAGCTCGGTACGCTCAAAGTCGGACTTGCGTGCGGCTTCTTCGCGGTAAGCTTCCACTTCGGCGAAGTTCTTGAGTTGATCCTTCCACTTGGTAACCAGTTCATGCTCGGGGGCAACAACCATATAGGTAGCGCCGAAAAGGGTATCGGGACGGGTGGTGTAAACGATCACGTCGTCGCCTGCGGTGGTGGCAAACTTAACTTCAGCACCCTCGCTTCTGCCGATCCAGTTGATCTCTTGCGTTTTAACTCTTTCGATGAAGTCAAGACCTTCAAGGTCATTGATGAGTCTTTCGGCGTATTCGGTGATCTTCAGCATCCACTGGCTCTTGACCTTGCGGACAACTTCGCTGCCGCAACGCTCGCAAACGCCGCCGACAACTTCTTCGTTGGCAAGAACGACCTTGCAGGAGGTGCAGAAGTTTACTGCCATTTCCTTTTTGTAAGCAAGACCTTTTTTGAAGAGCTGCAGGAAGATCCACTGTGTCCACTTGTAGTAGGAAGGATCGGTGGTGTCGATCTCTCTCGACCAGTCGAAGGAAAGACCGAGGGCTTTGATCTGCTCGGTGAAGTGTGCGATGTTGTTCTTGGTGACGATTGCGGGGTGGATCTGATGCTTGATGGCGTAGTTTTCGGTAGGCAGACCGAAAGCGTCCCAGCCGAGCGGGAAGAGGACGTTGTAGCCCTGCATTCTCTTTTTACGGGAAATGATATCCATTGCCGTATAGGGACGGGGGTGGCCGATGTGAAGTCCCTGACCCGAGGGGTAGGGGAATTCTACGAGTGCGAAGTATTTGGGTTTGGACGTGTCGGTTTTCGCTTCAAACGCGTGTGCTTCTTCCCATTTTTTTTGCCATTTTTTGTCTATGGTGTTATATTCGTATCTCATAACAGTTCCTTTCGAACGGTATTATTTACTGATTTTGATTAGTCCTTGA
>JAFQNZ010000220.1 GCA_017395715.1 Clostridia bacterium
CCCGCCCGTGTCATCTTGAGTGAAGCGAAGCGGAATCGAAACCCGCAGGGCTGCCGTGCAAAGCAAAGGCAGGATCTCGGGCGATTGACAACTCTGAATATTGTAGATCCCTCAAAACGCTTTCGCGTTTTGGCTTTTCAAAATCAGCAATTTGTTGCAGATTTTGAAAAGTTCGACTATAAAAACATCCCACCGGGATGTTTTCTCCGCTCAGGATGACACAGAACCACAAAAAAACAAAGCCACCTTTCGGTGACTTTGTTTTGCATATCTATCCGCGGCGGATGACTCCGCCAAGCATAATCATGCTATCCTGATAAAACACCGCCGACTGACCGGGTGCGGGGGTTCTTTGCGGCGTTTCAAACACCACTCTTGCCAAATCGCCGTCAATTGTCACGCGGCAAGGCACGGGAGGTGCGGCATAACGGATCTTCACAAGGAGGTCAAACTCGCCTTGTTTCACAGGTTCAAGCCCTTGAAAGACAAGCGACTCCACAAGAATTTCCCTCTTATAAGAATCCTCTGCCGAAGCAAGCGTAATGTTCCCCGTTTCGGGATCCATATCGGTCACAAACGCAGGATAGCCAAGCGCAATGCCAAGCCCCTTTCTCTGCCCTACCGTGTAATGGCAAAGCCCCTTGTGCTTGCCAAACGTCTTGCCGTCGAGCGAAACAAAATTCCCCTCGGTGAAGCCTTTCTCATCTTCGGCATTTTCACGGATAAAGGAAACGTAATCCCCGTCGGGAATGAAACAAATATCCTGGCTTTCTTTGGAACGTGCTACCGAAAGCCCCTCTTGGTCTGCCTTTTCGCGGATGGTTTTTTTGTCGCATTCGGCAAGAGGTGCCACAAAAGCAGCAATCTCTTCTTGCGAAAGCCCCCAGAGCATATAGCTTTGGTCTTTTTTTCTATCCTTGCCCATGGCAATGGCGTGTCTTCCGTTTTCAAGAAGCACGGGTTTGGCGTAATGTCCCGTGGCAAAGCCGTCACAGCCAAGCTCACGGGATAATTCGTACAAAGCGCGCATCTTGACATAGCGGTTGCAGACAACACAAGGGTTGGGCGTTTTTCCGTTTTGGTAACAGGAAATAAAATCCCCCATCACCTTTTCGCGAAAGCATTCCTTCACGTCTTTTTCGTAAAGCGGAACAGACAACTCCTCTGCCACGCGGCGCACACTTTCAAGATCGGTATGGTCGGAAAAAACAAGGGCAGCCCCCACTACCTCACAGCCTTCCCGCCGTAACAGGTTGACCGCGTAGGCAGAATCAAGGCCGCCGCTCATTCCGACAAGAATCTTGCCGTTCTTCATACTTTAGTGATGACCGTGATGGTCGCAAGCATCACAGCAACCGTCGCAGACAATGGCGGCCGCAGGCACTTCTTCGCCACGGCGTCTGTAATAATCGGCAACGGCAGTTTTCACTGCTTCCTCGGCAAGCACCGAGCAGTGGACCTTTACGGGCGGAAGTCCGTCGAGCGCTTCTACAACCGCCTTGTTGGTAAGTGTCAACGCTTCGTCAATCGATTTGCCCTTGATCATCTCAGTGGCAATCGACGAGGTGGCAATGGCGGCACCGCAGCCGAAGGTCTTGAATTTCACATCGGTGATGATGCGGTTGTCGTCAATTTTCAGATAAATACGCATGATATCGCCGCACTTGGCGTTGCCAACTTCACCAACACCGTTGGCATCGGCAATTTCACCCACGTTGCGGGGATTGGTAAAATGATCGATTACTTTTTCGCTGTACATCGTTAAAAACCTTCTTTCGGGTTAGTCTTTGATAGCCGATTGTAAAAATCAGCTAATTTCAATAAAATCCGTTTTTTCGGCGGCTTTGCCGCTGAAAAAACACCGCCAAGACGAGCAAAGCGAGTCCGCGCGCCGAGGGGAGCTGCCAAAATCCCGGATTTTGGCGAGCGGCGATAAGCGCGCGTATTTCCGCCGCGCGGGTTTCAATTGTAAAACGCAGTTTTACAATTGGTTAGGTTAGTCTTTGATTCTTGCCATCGAAGAATCGTAAAGGGGGCTCATGTCGCGCAGTCTCTGCACGATGCCGGGGAGGGTTGCGAGAATATAGTCAACATCCTCTTCGGTGTTTTCATGCGACAGAGTGAAGCGGAGCGAGCCGTGTGCTCTTTCGTGCGGTACACCGATCGAGAGAAGCACGTGGGAAGGCTCAAGAGACGCCGAGTTGCAGGCAGAGCCGGTCGAGGCACAAATGCCACTGGCATCCAGCCACATGAGAAGGCTTTCGCCCTCCACAAATTCAAAACCAATGTTGAGGTTGCCGGCAAGACGCTGTTCGGTATCACCGTTCACGCGGGAATAGGGGATCTTATCAAGAAGCCCCTGCATGAGTCGGTCGCGCATTGCCTTCACGCGCGCCATTTCGGGAAGACGTGCGGTGGCAATTTCCAAAGCTTTGGCAAGACCCACGGCAAAAGCCACGTTTTCGGTGCCGCCGCGTCTGCCTCTTTCCTGTCCGCCGCCGTCGATCAGCGAGCGCACGCGAGTGCCTGTGCGAATATACAAAACGCCAATGCCCTTAGGCGCATGGATCTTATGACCCGAAAAGGCAAGCATGTCCACACCGAGGTCGGCAACATTCACAGGGGTGTTTCCCACAGCCTGCACCGCGTCGGTAAAGACAGTCACGCCGTGCTGTTTGCCAATGGCGGCAATCTCGGCGATCGGCTGGATCGTGCCGATCTCGTTGTTTGCCATCATAATTGCAATCAAGATCGTGTCGGGGCGGATCGCCTGTTCCACACTGACGGGATCGATCACGCCGTTTTCGTTCACATCCACATAGGTCACTTCATAGCCGTCTCTTTCGAGAGATTCAAGCGTATGAAGCACGGCATGGTGTTCAAATTTAGAGGAAATGATATGCTTTCCCTTGTTTTTCATCGAAGAGGCAACGCCTTTGATTGCCCAGTTGTCCGCTTCACTTCCCGAAGCGGTAAAAAAGATCTCGGTGGGCTTCGCCCCCAAAAGAGCGGCGATGGTTTCTCTTGCTTGGGCAAGCGGGGCTGCCGCCTCAGCACCCTTACTGTAAGCGCTCGAGGGGTTGCCGAAGATCTCACCGAAAAAGGGGAGCATCACATCGCGCACCTCGGGGAGCACGGGAGTTGTTGCCGCATTGTCGGCATAAACAAAACGCTTCACGGTCATCTATCCTTTCTCAAGGCAAAGACACTTGATCTTTGCCGCTGTTTGCAAAATCAATTCACATTACATTTTATACCACAAAACGCAAAAAAGCAAGCCTTGTGTGCGAAAAATTTGTTAAAATTTATCACTTTCACCAAGGCGATCTTTGGCGAAAAAGCCATGCTCCACCCGCCCTCTCAGCGTCATGCCGATAAACGGCGTGTTCTTGGCTCGCCCTTTTAAGCAATCCTCGTCCACCTGCGTGAAGGTGTCGATCGAAACGAGATTGAAATCGGCAGGATCGCCCACTTCAAATTCACAAAGCTTCTCGGTGGAGTAGGGGCAAACAGACTGCAGAATGTGGCGCGGATTCACAGAGAGAAGCTCGGTAAGACGGAAAACGTCCACCACACCGTGAGAGAGCAGCTTTTCCACACAAGCCGAAAAAACAGTTTCCAGCGACGCCGCACCAAAGGGGGCGGCAGAGAGTGGTTTCTCGGTATCGCGCTTGTCATTGGCAACATGGTGCGACGCAATGGCATCCACCGTACCGTCGGCAATTGCCGCAAGGGTTGCTTCCCTGTCCTTTTCACTGCGAAGCGGCGGCATCATTTTTGCCGTGTTGCCGTAATACAAGATAGCGCTTTCATCAAAAAAGAAATGATAGGGCGAAACATCGCAGGTGACAAGAAGCCCTGCTTTTTTGGCTTCGCGAATCAGCGAAAAGCTTTTGGCAAGAGAAACGCCCGAAAGGTGCAGAGCGCATCCCACCTCTTCGGCAAGAAACAACGCCCTTGCCACCGCCATCACCTCAGATGCAGGCGAGATTGGCTTTTGCTTCATCATCGGGGCAATGCCCGCATTGACAGTACCGCCCTCGATCAAAGACGGAATCTGCACATAGGCAAAATACGGAATATTCTTTTCTTTGGCGCGCCGCATGGCATCTCTCAGATCGCCCGCCTTTTCAAACGGCATAAAACGGTCGGAAACGCTTTTGGCGCCCAGCGAAAAAA
>JAFQNZ010000221.1 GCA_017395715.1 Clostridia bacterium
ATCAAGTCAACAGTCATCACGTGCCCGAAGCAAATCAAGCGCCAGCCGTGGCAGAAGAGAAAAACAAAAAGCGCCTGCCGCCCGCACTCCTGATCGTTTCGATCGTTTTGTTTCTGCTGTCGATTGCTTTACTCATCGCTTCCCTTGTGATGTTTGAAAAACAAACGCCCAATCACACCATCGGCACAAGACCCGCCCGCACCGACATTTTGGAACCGTGGGTCAATCCCTCGGGGCTTGATTCTGCCGACAGCTACGCTGTTGCCACCGCCAAGGTCATTGATTCAGTCGTGGTAATCACCACCGAAGTGTCATCGGGAAGCGGCGTGATTTGGGCAAGCCATGAAGATTTTTCCTATATTTTAACCTGTCACCATGTCATTGACGGTGCAGAAAATGTCAAAATCACGCTTCATGGCGGCGATGTGTTTGCCGCCGAGCTTGTTGGTAGCGATGCCCGCACAGACATTGCTATTTTGCGTATCGACGAACCCGATCTTCCCGCCATTGTACTGCCGAGCAATGACCATACGCTCTCTCTCGGTCAGGCAGTGATTGCCATCGGCAATCCGCTCGGCACACTCGGCAATTCGGTCACCAACGGCATTTTGTCTTCGCTAACCCGCACACTGACCATCGAAGGCTCTACCATGGAGTTGATGCAGACCAACGCCGCTGTCAACCACGGCAATTCGGGTGGTGGACTTTTCGATCTCAACGGTCAGCTCATCGGTCTTGTCAATGCCAAAAGCAGCGGCTCTTCGGTAGAAGGCATCGGCTTTGCCATCCCCTACACCACGCTGAAAACCATCGCCTCCGAGCTTGTGGAAAAAGGTTATGTTTCGGGCAGACCCCGCCTTGGTATCACCTCGGTCAGCGTCAACAGCGCCGATTCCTACTATGCCGCCATTGACGATTATCCCGATCTTGAAGAGATCATCACCAAAAAAAGCTTGTTCGGCACCACCTACCGCGCAGGCATCTATATCGTTGATACCTCTCTTGTCAAAGGATACGCCGAAGGAAGCGATTCTCTTGCATTCGGTGACAAGCTCACCACCATCAACGGCACATCCATCACAAGCCTTACCGACATTCTCTCCGTTTTGAACACCCTTTCGGCAGGCGACACGGTACAGATCACCGTCGTCCGCGAAAACAAAACGGTCAGCGTGGAACTGATCCTCGGCGAGGCAGGACAGTAAAAAAATAAAAACAAAGGACTGTAATCATGTATCATATCTTAATCGTTGACGATGAAGAGAAAATCCGTTCTCTCATCCGCAAATACGCCGAATTTGAAGGTCACACCATCCGCGAAGCCACCAACGGCATGGAGGCTATCACGATCTGCCGCGAAGAACGCTTTGACATCATCATTCTTGACATTATGATGCCGATGCTCGACGGCTTTTCCGCCTGCGCGGAAATCCGCAAATTCAGCGATACGCCGATCATCATGCTCTCGGCAAGAGGCGAAGAATACGACAAGATCAACGGCTTCCGCATCGGAATTGACGATTATCTTGTGAAACCCTTCTCCCCAAAAGAACTGATGCTCCGCATTGAAGCCATCATGAAGCGCGTGCGCGTGAAAGAACCCGAAAGCGCACACGAGACCTTCTCGCTCGAAGGTCTCACGGTCGATTTTACCGCCCGTATCGTGTACATCGACGGACAGCGCGCCGAGCTCTCCCCCAAAGAATACGAGCTTCTCTTCTACCTCATCAAGAATGCCAATATCGCCCTAACGCGCGAAAACCTGATCTGCAAAGTCTGGGGCTACGATTTCTACGGAGACGACAGAACCCTCGACACACATATCAAACTGCTTCGCCGCTCGCTCGGTCCGTACAGCAAATTTATTGTTACATTGAGAGGAGTCGGCTACCGTTTTGAAAACAACCGATAAAAAAGAGCGCAGAAAGATCAGTATCCGCGCCAAGATCTTTCTTTCTTTTCTCGGCATCATTGCCATAGCCCTTGCTTTGCTTTGGCTGTGTCAGGTCGTTATGTTTGAGGTCGTATATAACAACGTCCGCATCGGCGAGATCAAAACCACCGCCCGTTACGTATTGCGCTATACCGACAAAGCGGATTTTTACTCACAGCTTGATTTTGCCGCAACCAAAAACAACCTCTGTGCGGTCATTCTTTCTCCGCAAGGAGATGTCACCCTCTCTTGCGAGAATTCCAATGCCTGTCTGTTGCATCATCTGACACTCACCGAGCGTCAGCAGTTGATCGACATCGCCAAGGATACCAAAAAAGTCACCTTTGGCTTGTCTTACGATCCCGTCACAGAAGAATACGACGCTTCCGAGCTGACCGCTTCGCGCTTCACCAAAGCGGATAATGTGTTTTACGTATCGCGTTTTACCCACAACGGCAAGGAGTTTTATCTCATGCTCGACGGTGTAATCTCGCCTGTCGGCACAGTCACCAAAACCTCGGCATCCTTTCTGATTCTGCTCTCGCTTCTTCTGCTGCCGATTGCCGTTATTTTGGCGCACAGCCTTTCCAAAAAGATTGCTAACCCGATCACCAAGATCAGCAACCAGGCAAAAGGTCTTTCTACCGGTAACTACACCGAGGTGACAAGTTCCACAAGAGAAATTGCCGAACTGAACAATACGCTTACCAAGACCTCACGAGACTTAAAACAGGTCGAGCATGTACGGCATGAACTCATCGCCAACATCTCGCACGACCTCCGCACACCCTTGACTTTAATGGGCGGGTATCTTGAGATGATGCGCGATTTCCCCGAAGAGATCACCGAAGAGAATCTGCAGACCGTCATCGACGAAACCAATCGCCTTTCCTCGCTTGTCAGCGATATTCTCGATATCTCACGCATCGAAAACGGCGTTACCACGCCCGAACCGATCGTCTTTTCCCTGACCGACAGCGTCACCGAAACAGTTGCCCGCTACCGCGAATTTACCCGCCGTGAGGGCTATGTGATCTCGTGGGAGCCTTCTGAAGCGGTCAATGTCCTCGCCGACCGTACGCAGATCTTGCAGGTCATCACCAACCTCCTAAACAACGCCATGACCTACACCGGCGACGACAAAACCATCACGGTACGCCAGATCGTATTAGATGGCCGCGTGCGCATCGAAGTCAGCGACACAGGTGTCGGTATCCCTCCCGAAAAACTCCCTCTGATCTGGGAGCGTTACTATCAGATCGATCACACCCACAAACGCGCCGCCAAAGGAAGCGGTCTTGGACTGTCTATTGTCCGCACCATCATCAGCGAGCATAACGGCAGTTACGGTGCCGAGTCCACGCCCGGCAAAGGCAGCACCTTCTGGTTTGAACTTGACTGCCACGCATAATTCTTAACGAAAATACCGCCTGTTGCTTTTCGCAACAGGCGGTATTTTCTTATTTGATATCAAGAATATCGTCGTTTTTGTAAGCGTCGGCAATGACTACTTCAAGATCTTTCATTTTTTCCTTGCGGTATTCTTCATACACGCGCACAAGATAATTGGCTTTCACCGTATCAAAGTTCTTATCCACGTAATTGTCGCTGATTGCCACACGGCGCAGGATCATCAGGCAAGGAAAGCCTTCGGCATCATAGGTGTCGATCACTTCGCTCACACCGCCGATTTCAAGCGCTTTCACCGCGTTTTCAATCTCCTCAGAGTAGATCGACTCGGTAAAACAAGCATCCAGCGCATAGCGGTATTCGGTCTTGTACAGCTTCTGAATCCAAGAAGCTGCGTCTTTTAAGCCTTTGCCGCCGAGCACTTCATTTCTGACCGTTTCCATATCTCCCTTACGGGCATCGTGGTTAATACCGTCATATTGAAGCACCAGATACTCCGCCGCGTACCACTTGCCGCTTTCGGCAATGTCGGCAAGAATCTTGTCGGGGTCATCGTCAAAGCGTTCATCAAAATCACAAAGAAAATCGTACACAACCGTGTCAAGCGCCGATCCGGTCACAAGCTCTTCTGTCACCGCATCGGTGGCATACATCGCTTCAAGCATGGCTTCGTAATCCTTCTCTGCGCGAAAAGCCTTCATCTCGCTGTCAATATAGGCTCTGGCATCTTCCGTCAAGCCGAGGTCTAACTCTTTTGCCATCACGTGAACGATATAGTGCCGCTCGATCAGATTGTTGATCACGTTCTCACGCGCTTTGGCGCGGATATTCTCATCCTTCAATTCTTCTTCGCTGTAAGCCGCAAGCTCCTGCTTCACAAAGCAGTACACCATATCGTAAGGCACGTCAACGAGACCTACGAATGGGTCCCCTTCCAATTCGTCATCTTTGGTGTAACCAATCGTCATATAGGTCGGTCCCATTGATTTTTCGTCACCGCAAGATGTGAAAACCGCTGTCAAAGAAACAAGCATCAAAATCGCAAGACAAAGCGCGATGATACGGCGAATCATAATCTTTTTCACCATACATCACTCCTTGTCGCGGAAGGAAAATTCCTCGCCGTTGCAAAGCTTCTTGGCATCGCTGAGAAGCTTGTCAAGACGCGAAACTCTCACATAAAAGCTTCCGTTCTCGCCACTCGATTTACCGCTTGCATCTATTGTTTCCACGGTCACGAGAGCGCGTCCGTTGGTATATTGATAGAAACGTAAAACACGGGTGATGCTTGCAAGACCCTCGGGATATCGGTCAGACTTGTTGTATTTGGGTGTCTCAATGCGAATTTCAAAATAAGGCGCATTTTCCATCAGAGCTTCTTTGTCAAGTTCTGCCGGTACATTGCCTTGGAGCGTGATCGTCAGAAGTTCACGGAAAAGTTCGCGGTAATATGTCATGGAAAGCTGTTTGTTTAACTTTTCCGCTCTCACAGACTGAACAATATATTCGGATTCCTGAAGCTGGGAAGACGGAACAAAGCTTTCCTCAAAAAGCTTGCCGTCAATTGTTCCCTTCAGGGTAAGCTTTGCCGCATTACCGATGTTCAAACGAAGCGCGTAGGCATCGAGGAAGTCCACGGTCTTCCAACCCAAAAAGTCAACCATGGCAGGATCAATTTTCGCAATGATATTGAAGTTCAAGGATCTTGCGTAATAATAACCGTCGGGCTGAAGATCGGAGAACCAAACGTCGCTTTCCAGCGGTTGTGCCGATTCATCCTGAACCGAGGCAAAATGCATAATATACTGCACACGGTTGGCGTCAAGGCCGTATTTGGCAAGAACGTCGGTTTCAAAATCGTAATACACATATTCTTTGCCGTCTTCGTCAGTATCCTTTACCTGCTTGGTGCCGTATTCCATGACCTCAGAGCCTTGGAACATTTCAAACACTTCAATACGGGTGTCAAATGCCGCCGAGGCATAATAACCTGCCGGCTCGACCGCATAGTAGTTAAACGAACCGCCGAACAGCTTTTCAGCCGATGTGATCAAGGAACGAGGACGCAGAGAGATCTTGATGTCGCCGTTAACCGAGAAAAGCTCAAAGGCGGCAAAACCGACTTCGGGATTAACGGGGTAGGCAAGCAAAGGCGACAGCATCGCTGTCGGACGGGCAGCCAAAGTCTCCTTCATATAGGTGGTGGTTCCGGTTGTCAGAAGATAAACGGCTTTTCTTTCATAAGGATTACCGTTCTCATCGGTTGCCGTGTCACCCGAGCGCAGGTAGTATGCCGTCCCGCTCGGATTCAAGTTTCCGATATATACCGTATAGACCGTTCCGTTTGTCAGTTTCACTTCCACACGGGTCGCTTCTTCTTCGGAAAGGCCGTAGATGGAATAATCCTCACAAACATCCACCACGCGGCGTGTGAAGATCACGTTGCCCGCAGCGGCAGCAAACAGTGTCAGCTTTGTTTCATCCAAATAAATGTCATTTTCATGACCGAGAATATAGCCGAGAGAGCGTTTTTCTTTGTCATTGTATAAGAACTTAATGCCCCAATCCCTATACTTCTCTTCAAGCTCGGGATTGTGAATGCGAACTTCGTCAATATCCTTTTGGTCAACAGAAGGATAGACAAGCAGGCTTTTATCACTCTTCACTTCACCGGGCAGAAGCGTAATCGGTTCCTCTGTGGTCGTCGGGGTTTCCACATCTTCTGTCAAAGCAGACTTCACGAGGAAGTAGCCTGCCACAAGAACAGCGAGAATGACAAACAGCGCCACAAGCGTATTCAAGCGTCTTGCCAGAAAAGACTGTTTTTTCTTTTGGCTGTTCGGAGGCATGGTTTCAAACTGTTTTTCACTCATGAATTCTTCCTCCTTACGTAAACAAAGGTTCCCACCGCCACGATCAGAAGCGCAGGAATGCAGGAAACCACAACAGAAAGCGTAATGGCTTCACCGCGAGTCAGATCAAGACCGTCGGTTGCCAAGGTCTTGATTTCCACATTGATAGGCAAATTCTTTCCGCCCATTTCATCCATCACCGAAAGCAACACATCGCGATTGGTGTAAGATGGTGTGTAGATCAAAGAGGAAGCAAGCGATGCCGAACCGCACACAAATACGCTTCCGCGACTCTCGCCTGCGGAATAAGCCGCAACAACCTCGTTGCCTTTCGCTTCGTCTCCGCTGTTATTCAAGGTTGCCGAATTGGGCGGCAGAAGAATGGCAGAGGCTCCCTTTGCCGAATCGATCTCCAAAACACGCGCATCGCTGACAACCACCGTTTTGGTGGTAGCGGCAATTTTGTCCATCACGTCATGAAGCTTCTGGATCTCACAAACAAAAGTGTAGTCGCCAAGCGAAAGCGAAGAAGAAAGATCACCTTTGAATTTATCCTGTCCTACGGTAATGCCGTAGCGCGAGAGAAATTCTGTCAGATTGTCAAGCTTACGGTAAACACTGTCGGCAAACATCATCAGATGTCCGCCTTTTTCCACAAAGCGGGAAAGCTTTTCAATTTCCGCCTTGGTGTAGTCAATGCGGGGCGCAAAGATCACGGCAATCGAATTGTCCGCACGTCCTGTACTGAAATCAGCCTGCGAAAGATACAGCTTTTTCACATTGTAACCGCAGGAATCAAACAGATTCACAAGATATTCGGCGTTGCCGTATGTGCCGTCTTCGTCAACCGTCATTTCATCGTGTCCTGTCATCATATACACAGTGGGCGCCAATTGACAGATACCGAGAATACGCGCTGTCAGCACATAGTCACCCACAAAGGAAAGAGATGTTTCGGAATACATATCGGTGATCGAAAAGACATCCACGCGATAGTCTTCGCTGTCAGGAACAAAACTGCCGTCCACATCCATCTCCTTGGTGTTGTTGCGAATCACCATCGTGCCGGGGGCTATTTCTTTACTGTCATATAACCTTTCAAGTTCCAAACGGTACTTATCGCCGAAAATCGCACCGATTTCAAAAATATCCTTATTGACGTCGTCAATATAATGCACCGTTACAAATTCATCATCGGCATAACGGGTTGTAAGATCATTGGTCAGCGTCAGAACATAGTTACCGTACTGCGACTGCTCGAGGGTGTTTTTGTCCGAGAAATAGTAAATGTGGATCTCATTGTTCTCCTTGTCGATCTTGTCAAGAAGCGAGAGCGACGTATCGGAAAAGCCGAACAGTCCCGAGGAGGAGGTATCGGCATACCAACCGAAATGGTCGGAGAACATGGTGACGAAAATATTCATCACCAAAACAACGGCAAGGATCAGCACTGTCAAAAGCACAGCCACCGAGCCGTATTTAATTTTTTTATTGTTAAGAAAACTCATATCGTTAGATCATACCTTTCTTGTCATCGGGTCTTATAGGCGGAACATCAGTTATATTTGCGTCGTCTGATCACGACAACTGCGCCTGCACCCACAAAAACCAACGGCAGAATGCCGGAAAGGAAGATTGTCCATCCGTTTGCCGTGCTTTCTTCAATGGCAAGCGAGGACGGTGTGGCGATTTTAATGATATCAATATCGTACGGAAGCACATTTTTACCGAAGAGATAAATGGCAGAATACAGCGTATCGCGGTTGGAATATGCCGCGTTTTCAATCGCTTCTTTGGAAGCAAACGCCGTTGAACCGCACGCCAAAAGGTAAAGATTCACCGATTCGCTGGTAGCATATGACCATGCACCGTGTGTGAGGGTCATCAAAGGAGATGCTTTCGATTCGGCATAGGCAAGATAGCTTCTCATAAAGCTTTCCACATCTTCTTCCACACGGGTCTTGGCATACTCTTCGCACTTTTTGGCGATCTCTTCTGCTGTGAGGTTATCTTTTTCAAACTCTTCTTTGCTGTCTCTGAGATAATTATCGTAGTAAGTCTGATAACGCTCCTCGGTATAAAGTGCTGTGATCTCTTCGCGCTTGTCCTTGTCGTACTTTTCCACGTAGCTTTCGTACAGCGTTTTGTCAAACACGCGGTAACCGCCGTCGTCTTCAAAAATTGCCGCCGAAGCTTTTGGCGCCAAGAAGGTTGCACCAAGCTTAAAGGAAGTGGAAAGCTCTTGGTCAAGAGTGGATTCGTTATTGCTGCTCCACGCCGTTTTCATGGCAACGGTACGGGATCTGCCAAAGTACGCACCGGGCAATGTGTCAAGAACCGTCAAAGACGAGGTCAAAGCACTGCCGGGGCTTATGTCGTCCAGCTCGTAATCTGCCAAGAAGGTGTATCCGTCCTCAGAAAGTGCAGAACTCTTCAACGGATCGGAGGTATCGGCAAGAATGATGTTGTCTTCAAATTCCACGCCCCAATAGTCATAGAGATATTCGTCAAGCACCGGCATCTCTTCGGTATCGGGATCCATGAAGACCATCAGATTGTGATTCTTTTGATTGAGGTATTTGCGCAGACGTGTGATTTCGTTCACGCCGTCGGCATCGGTGAGAAAATCGCTTTGCGGACCGAAGAGTACCACCGTTGCGGCAC
>JAFQNZ010000222.1 GCA_017395715.1 Clostridia bacterium
ACCTTGGAAGCGGCGCTTGCCTTTGAAGGGGCACTTGAATCTCACCGCATGGCGATGGATAATGATCCCGCCATTTTCGGCAATCAGTTTGTGATGAACGAAAAAGACGAGGTGGTGGCTGAATTTCGCCCGCTTCTTATTGCCGCGACTGACCTTTGGATGGGGGATGCGGTGGAGCTTGTGCGCTCCTTTGGCGGTGTGATCTATCCTGCGCATATTGACCGCGATTCGAATGGCATCATTGCGATGCTGGGTGACATTCCGCCCGAATACAACTTTACGGCAATGGAATACCGCGATGGCGAAAAACGCCCCGAATATGAGGCACTGTACGCCGAAGCCAAAGGCAAAAGTGTGCTGGTTTCGTCTGACGCGCATCAGCTTTACAAGATATCCGAGGCCGAAAACTGTTTCCCGTTTGAAGTGGATGAAGGGGCATCGGCAGAGGAAATCACTGCCAAAATCTTCTCGTATATACAAAACGGCTAAAAATATTGTGAAACTTTTCACAAATTTTAAGAAAAATCTGTTGAAATCTGCGAGGAAATGTTGTATAATTAAGAATTGCAAGGTATCTTTGTTTTTTCAATAAAAAATATAAATAAAAAAAGGTTCAAAAGGAGTTTTCAGCTATGAAAAAGAAATTGACCACCGTCGCCTTCAACGGTACTGCGGAACAGGAAGAAAAGCTTCTTGCCGTTATCGCAAAATACCGCGACACCGAAGGCGCCTTGATGCCGATCCTTCAGGATGCTCAGGAAATCTACGGCTATCTGCCTGTTGAAGTGATGCGCATCATCGCAAGAGAAACAGGCTTCGCCCTCGAAGAAATCTTCGGCGTTGCTTCTTTCTACTCCCAGTTCTCCCTCAACCCCAAGGGCGAAGTTGCCATTGCTGTTTGTCTCGGTACGGCTTGCTACGTTAAGGGTAGCGGCGATATCCTGAACAAGATCGTGGAAATTCTCGGTGTTCCCGCAGACTCCACCTCTCCCGACGGCAAATACTCTGTGGATGCTACCCGTTGCATCGGTGCTTGCGGACTTGCTCCGGTTCTTACCATCAACGGCGAAGTTTACGGCCGTCTCGTTGTAGCAGACGTTCCCGATATCTTGAAAAAGTATCAGTAATCCATGAAAGAACTCTCACTCAACATTCTTGATATTGCCAAGAACTCCACACGGGCAGGGGCATCTTTGATCGAGATCCTCCTCGTTACCGATGAAAAAGGCTTTCTCACCATGACGATTCGTGATAACGGATGCGGCATGGACGAAGAAACCGTCAAGCAAGTCTCCGACCCCTTTTACACCACGCGTACCACACGCAAGGTGGGCATGGGGCTTCCGCTTCTTCGTATGGCAGCGGAGGGTACGGGCGGCTCGCTGACCATTACCTCGTCGGTGAAAGAAGACGATCACGGCACAACGCTTGTTGCCACCTTCGACAGCACGCATATTGACTTTGCGCCGATTGGAGACGTGGTGTCGAGTATTGTGATTTTGATTGCGGGCGACCCCGATCGCGATTTTGTTTTCTTGGACAAGACGCCCGAAAGGGAAGTGTCGCTTGACACAAGAGAGCTTCGCCAAGTTCTTGGTGATGTGTCCCTTGGCGAATTTGAAGTGCTTGAGTGGATCAAGGCCTATCTTTACGGCCAATATCAAACCGAATCTTAAATTAAAGAACATATACGGAGGAATTTACTATGATATCTTTGGCAGATCTCGCAGCGATCAGAGAAAAGATGAAAGACAAAGTTGTGATCCGTGAAGGCTCCGCGCAGACAAGAGTGGTTGTCGGCATGGCTACCTGCGGCATCGCAGCCGGCGCAAGACCGGTTCTCAACGCTTTTTCCGAAGGCGTAAACAAGGAAGGTCTTACCGATAAGATCACCGTAACCCAGACAGGATGCATCGGCATCTGTCAGTATGAGCCTGTTGTAGAAATCTACGAAGACGGCAAAGACAAGACAACTTACGTAAAGCTTACCGCTGAAAAGGCAGAGAGAATCATCAAAGAGCATCTCATCGGCGGCAAGGTAGTTGCTGAATACACCATCGGCGCAATTGAGAAATAAGAAAGGATGTAATAAGGAATGGTACGTACACATGTATTGATCTGCGGCGGTACCGGATGTTCTTCTTCCAAGAGCGAAGAGATCATGTCGGTGATGGAAGCTGAAATTGCCGCAAAAGGTCTTTCCGATGAAGTAAAAGTGGTTAAGACCGGTTGCTTCGGTCTTTGCGCACTCGGTCCGATTATGATCGTATATCCCGAAGGCACCTTCTATCACAGCGTTGAAGTTTCCGATGTTGCTGAAATCGTAGAAGAGCACTTCCTGAAGGGTCGTCCTGTTGAAAGAAAGGTATATCACGAACAGAACGATGCTGATGTTCACCATGCTACCTCGCTTTCCGAAACTTCTTTCTACAAGAAGCAGAAGAGAGTGGCACTCCGCAACTGCGGCGTTATCAACCCCGAAATCATCGATGAATATATCGCAAACGACGGTTATCAGGCACTCGGTAAAGTGCTGACCGAAATGACTCCCGAACAGGTTATTGACACCATTCTCGCTTCCGGTCTTCGCGGCCGCGGCGGCGCAGGCTTCCCCACCGGTAAGAAGTGGCAGCTTGCCAGAATCCTTGTTCCGGATGCTGATCAGAAGTTCGTATGCTGCAACGCCGACGAAGGTGACCCCGGCGCATTCATGGACAGATCGATCCTCGAAGGCGACCCCCACGCTGTTATCGAAGCTATGGCAATTGCCGGCTACGCCATCGGCGCTAACCAGGGTTACGTTTACGTTCGTGCAGAATACCCGATCGCTATCAAGCGTCTCCAGATCGCGATCGACCAGGCGAAGGAATATGGCCTTCTCGGCGATAACATCTTCGGTACAGGCTTCTCGTTCGACCTGAAGATCCGTTTCGGTGCCGGCGCATTCGTATGCGGCGAAGAAACTGCTCTGATGACCTCGATCGAAGGTAACCGCGGCGAACCTCGCCCCCGTCCTCCGTTCCCGGCTGTTAAGGGTCTGTTTGGCAAGCCCACCGTACTTAACAACGTGGAAACCTATGCGAACATTCCTCAGATCATCCTGAAGGGTGTGGATTGGTTCACCTCGATGGGTACTGAAACCTCCAAGGGTACTAAGGTATTTGCTCTGGGCGGCAAGATCCAGAACACCGGTCTTGTAGAAGTTCCGATGGGTACCACCCTTCGCGAAGTTATTTATGACATCGGCGGCGGTATCCCCAACGGCAAGAAGTTCAAGGCTGCTCAGACAGGCGGTCCTTCGGGCGGATGCATTACCGCTGAAAACCTCGACGTTCCGATCGACTTTGAAAACCTCATGGCAATCGGCTCCATGATGGGTTCGGGCGGTCTGATCGTTATGGACGAAGATTCCTGCATGGTTGACATTGCACGCTTCTTCCTTGAATTCACAGTTGACGAATCCTGCGGTAAGTGCACACCTTGCCGTGTTGGTACCAAGAGAATGCTCGAGCTTCTCGATAAGATCATCGAAGGCAACGGCACTCTTGAAGATATTGACAAGCTCGAAGAGCTTGCTAACTACATCAAGTCCGCTTCTCTCTGCGGTCTTGGTCAGACAGCGCCTAACCCTGTTCTTTCCACCCTCCGTTACTTCCGTGACGAGTACATCGCACACGTTGTTGACAAGAAGTGCCCTGCAGGCGTCTGCAAGAACCTGATGCAGTACAAGATCGTAGAAGACAAGTGTAAGGGTTGTACGCTCTGCGCAAGAAAGTGCCCTGTTAACGCGATCAGCGGAACCGTGAAGAATCCTCACGTGATCGATCCCGCTAAGTGCATTAAGTGCGGCGTATGTATCTCGAGCTGTAAGTTCGGCGCAATCATTAAGGAATAATAGAAGGGAGATTGACGATAATGGATATGATCAATATTAAAATCAACGGTAAAGATTATACCGTTCCCAAGGGAATTTCCGTTTTGGAAGCTGCAAGATACGCAAATGTCGATATCCCTACTCTCTGCTACCTCAAGGACATCAATGAGATCGGTGCTTGCCGTCTCTGCCTTGTTGAAGTAAAGGGTGCAAGAGGTCTTGTGACTGCTTGCGTATATCCTGTTGACCGCGACGGTATGGAAATCAACACCAACACCCCCGCGATCATGAAGGCAAGAAAGACCAACCTCGAGCTCCTTCTGTCGAACCACGACAGAAAGTGCCTCTCCTGCGCTCGCTCCACCACTTGTGAGCTGCAGGCTCTCTGCCGCGAATACGGCGTTGACGAAGAAACCTTTGAAGGCGCAAAGAGCGAAAGATACATCGACACCTCCTCTCCTGCCATCGTGCGTGACTCCGGCAAGTGCATTCTCTGCCGTCGTTGCTCCGCTGTTTGTGCAAAGGTTCAGGGTGTTGGCGTTATCGGCGCTAACGACCGTGGCTACGATACACACATCGGCTGTGCATTTGATGTGAACCTTGCTGATACCTCCTGCATCAACTGCGGTCAGTGCGTGGTAGCATGCCCCACCGGTGCGCTTGTTGAAAAGGACGATACCGATAAGGTATTTGCTGCTCTTGCTGATCCCACCAAGCACGTGGCTATCTGCTGCGCTCCTTCGGTTCGCGCTCAGATCGGCGAATGCTTCGGCTATGCACCCGGTACTGACACAGAAGGTCAGATGGTTGCTGCTACCAAGGCTCTTGGCTTTGATGGCGTTTACGATATGAACCTCACCGCAGACCTCACCATCATGGAAGAAGCTACCGAATTCCTCGGCAGAGTGAAGAACGGCGGCGCTCTCCCCATGATTACCTCCTGCTCGCCCGGATGGATCAAGTTCTGCGAACACTACTTCC
>JAFQNZ010000026.1 GCA_017395715.1 Clostridia bacterium
AGCGCTCTTACGAGTATCACGATCCCTGACAGCGTGACGAGTATCGGTTTTAGTGCGTTTAATGGGTGTACCGGTCTTACGAGTATGACTTTACCGTTTGTTGGTGCAACAATATCCGGAAACGCCAATACGCATTTTGGACATCTTTTCGGAGCAAAAGATTATCAAGAAAATTCTTCCTCAGTTCCGTCCACTTTGACAACTGTAGTGGTTATGGGTGGTAATATATCCGAAAGTGCATTCAGAAGTTGCAGTAAGCTTACAAGCGTCACGCTCCTTGACAGTGTGACGAGTATTGGCGGTTATGCATTCAATTACTGCGAAAGTCTCACAAACATCACGATTGGTAACAGTGTACGAGTATTGGCGAATATGCATTCCAGTGGTGCAGTAGCCTTACAAGCGTCACGATCGGTAACAGTGTGACAAGTATTGGCAAACTTGCATTCTTTGGTACCGGCCTTACGAGTGTCACGATTCCCGACAGCGTGACGAGTATTGGTCATTATTTATTCAGAAACCTTACGAGCATCAATTACACCGGCACGAAAAAGCAATGGAGTGCGATAAGTAAAGATGATTATTGGAATAACCCCGACGCTATGACTGTTACCGTTCATTGTTCTGATGGCGATGTTATCGCATAATATGATTGAATCAAACAAGCCTTGTGGACGAAAAATTCACAAGGCATGTTTTGTTTTTTCTATGAAAGACTTGATTTTTCGATCTGTTCATGCTACAATATGATAGTCAATATCAAATTAGAAAAGTCAGGGTTCTAACATGTCTCTTATTTCATGTGATAACGTAAGCCTTGCTTACGGAAAACAGGCAGTTCTTTCGGAGCTATCCTTTACGGTAGAGCGGGGGGACTATCTTTGCGTTGTGGGCGAAAACGGCTCGGGCAAAAGCACTTTGGTGAAAACGCTTCTTGGGCTTTTGCCACCTGTTTCGGGCACGATTACCTTTGGAAAAGGGTTTACGCGAAAGTCGATTGCCTATTTGCCGCAACAGAATGCCGCGCAAAAGGACTTTCCCGCAAGTGTTATGGAAGTGGTACTTTCGGGCAGGCTTTCTTCCAAAAAATTCATATCCTTTTACAATGCACACGACAGGGAAGTTGCCAAAGGCGTGATGGAGCGCCTTGCGATTGCTGATCTTGCCTCGCGTTCTTTTCGCGAGCTTTCGGGCGGTCAGCAGCAGCGTGTGCTACTCGCAAGAGCGCTTTCTTCCGAATCGGAGCTTCTTTTGGTGGATGAGCCGACGACCGGTCTTGACCCGCTTGTGACGGCGGATCTTTACGGTTTGATTGAAGAGGTCTCGGCATCGGGTAAAACGGTGATCATGGTGACGCACGACATTGCTTCGGCGGTAAAATACGCATCGCACATTTTGCATCTGCACCAAAAGCCACTTTTCTTCGGTACAAAAGAGGATTATGTGAGCAGCGAAGTGGGAAGGGGGTATATCGATCGTGGGTCTTATTGAGTATTTGCAAACACTTCTTTCAAGCAACATTGTGTTATACGCTCTGATTGCGGGTGTGCTTTTGTCACTGACTGCCGCGCTGCTTGGTGTTTCGCTTGTTCTGAAGAAGTTTTCCATGATCGGCGACGGGCTTTCGCACGTTTCGTTTGCCGCGCTTTCTGTGGCTGTGGCAACCAGACAAGCACCGCTTGCGTTTTCAATTCCGATTGTCATTCTTGCGGCGTTTTTGCTTCTCAGAATCAGCGAAAATTCAAAGATCAAGGGGGATGCTGCCATTGCGGTGATCTCCACGGCATCTCTTGCCATCGGCGCCATTGCCGCACGTGGCACGAATGTGGATGTGGAGAGCTATATGTTCGGCAGCGTGGTTTCGATCACCTTTACCGACGTGGTTCTGACTGTTTTTGTAACGGTTGTAACGCTTCTTGTATATGTTTTCTTTTTCAATCGCATTTTTGCTGTGACCTTTGATGAAAACTACGTCCGCGCGGGCGGAGGACGCCCTGCGCTTTACAACGCGTTGATTGCGGTTTTGACCGCTGTTACGGTGGTTGTGGGCATGCGTCTTGTGGGTGCGCTTTTGATTTCGGCTTTGATCATTTTTCCAGCGCTGTCGTCCATGCGTCTTTTTAAATCCTTCAGACGTGTGGTAATTTCATCCTGTGTGATCGCGGTGCTTTCGTTTGTGATCTCGCTGTTTATCAGTTTGTTCTTTGACATTCCGACGGGTGCAACGATCGTTTTGCTTGATCTTTTTGTATTTGGCGTGGCTTCTTTGGTGCTTACGATACGAGAAAGATAATGTGGATCGCGAGATTCCTAAAAAACTGAATCATTTTCGGTGATATTGTCATTTTTTTGAATTGAAAAATATCGAAATATGTGGTAAGATATAAGGGATGAGTATAGTTGCTTTTATTTTGAAGGCAAATTCTCTTTCACACCCAAACAAAGATTCAAAGGAGTTTTTTTATGGGAATTACTGAGATACTTATGCTATTTGGCGGTCTTGCCGTGTTCCTTTACGGTATGTCCGAAATGAACGATGCGATTCAAAGAGCATCGGGCAACAAGCTGGAAAGAGCACTTTCCAACATGTCATCGAAGAAGGTCAAGGGCATTCTTCTCGGCTTTGTCGTCACTGCCATTGTTCAGTCGTCGTCTGCGACGACGGTTATGGTAGTGGGTCTTGTTAACTCGAGTATGCTGACCCTTTCGCAAGCCACCAATGTGATCATCGGTGCGAACATCGGTACAACGGTTACTGCTTGGATCCTTTCTGTTTCCGGTATCAGTAGTAAAAATATTTTTATTTCGCTCTTTAAGCCCGATTCGCTTGGCTTTATTTTCTGCCTTGTGGGAACGGTCATGATCATGTTCTTAAAGAGCCGCAAGAAAAAGCAGATCGGTGAGCTTCTTGTTTCGCTTGGCTTGATCTTCGTTGGACTTATGCTGATGAGCGATGCGATGGAGCCTCTTGCCAAGTCAGAAGCCTTTAAGGAACTTTTGCTGCATTTCAGCAATCCTTTCCTTGCCTTCCTCATGGGTCTTTTCATCTGCTGTGTGATTCAGTCCTCTTCGGCATCTGTCGGTATTTTGCAGGCACTTGTCAACAGCGCCGCTGCTTTGGGAATTGGTCTTGTTAACTTCGGCCTTGCCGTTCCGCTGATTCTCGGTATGCACGTTGGTACTTGCATTACCGCTATGCTTTCGAGTATCGGAGCCGGTGTGAATGCTAAACGCTCCGCACTTGTTCATTTGTACTTCAATCTAATCAACTCTATCGCCATACTTCTTCTCTTTATTGTGGCGACCACATTCTTTGTTCCCGAGTGGCTTGACAGACCGATCAATACACCACTTGAAATTGCTATCATTCATACCGCAACCAGTGTGATCGGTGCACTTGCTATGATTCCGATCTCCGGATTCCTTACCAAGCTTGCTATCAAGACTGTACCCGAAAAGCCGAATGAAGATCTGAAAGATCTTCCCGACGAAAAGTTTCTTACCTCTGCAGTTGTTGCACTCGGTCAGAGCAGAAAAGCGCTTCACAAGATGGCGGAACTTGCGCGTGACAATCTTCTTGATTCGCTCGATCAGCTTAAGGAATATTCAACTACAAGAGCTGAGGAAATTGAGAAGAGAGAAGGTTTGATCGACACGTATGAGGACAAGGTGGGTTCTTATCTTGTTAAGATTTGTGAATCTAATCTTGGTGCCAGTGAAAGCCGTGAAGCGGCTAAATTCCTTCATGTTATCAGCGACTTTGAAAGAATTTCCGACCATGCGCTGAACATTCAAGCATCGGCAGAAGAGATTGCTGACAAGAAGATTGCATTCTCCGATAAAGCGGCTGTTGAGCTTGACACCATTATGGAAGCACTCCGCGAAATGGTTGACGTTACCTTTACTTCTTTTGTGAACGAAGATACCACGCTTGCGCTTGAAGCCGAACCGCTTGAAGAAGTGATCGACGAGCTGAAAGCTGTGATCATGTCCAAGCATGTTGAGCGTATTCAGACAGGCGAATGTTCGATTCAGAACGGATTTGTTTTGAACGATCTTCTGACCAATATGGAAAGAGTGTCCGACCATTGTTCCAACGTTACGACCTGCACGCTTCGTGCGTACAAGGACTTCGATTTCCACGGCTATCTCAGCACGGTGAAAGACGAGGGCAACCAAGTCTTTACCGAAAAGCTCAAGATATACGAAGAAAAATATATGACAAGACTTTAATTGATGAAAAACCCTTTGCCGATCGGCTGATCGGCAAAGGGTTTTTATTTATTCTTCTGATGTGTGAATTTGCTGGCAAGACCGCCTTTTGAAGTTTCGCGGTATTTGCTGTTCATATCTTTTCCGGTTTCATACATGGTCGCTACGACTGTGTCGAAGGAGATTTTACGGGATGTTGTCAAGAAGTTAGCAAGAGAGAGCGCATTGATCGAACGCATGGCGGCAACGGCGTTTCTCTCAATGCAGGGAATCTGCACAAGTCCGTTGATTGGGTCACAGGTGAGACCTAAGTGATGTTCCATGGCTACTTCTGCGGCGTATTCGATTTGATCGAGTCCCATTTCAAACAGCTCGGCAAGAGCGCCTGCCGCCATGGAACAAGCCGAACCGATCTCCGCCTGGCAACCGCATTCGGCACCGCTGATCGAGGCGTTGGTTTTGATCAGATTGCCGATGATACCGCCTGTGGCAAGAGCACGGATAATGTCTTGGTCGCTAAAACCTCTTGTTTCTTGCATATATTTGAGAACGGCAGGAAGTACGCCGCAAGCACCGCAAGTGGGGGCTGTCACGATGATGCCGCCCGAAGCATTCTGTTCGCCGCAAGCAAAGGCATAGGAGCAAACGATGCGGTTTTCTTTGGTTTGTGCCGATTCGTCAATATGGCGCTGGTTATAGAGATAATTGGCTTTGCGCTGTGTGTCAAGACCGCCTGCAAGTGTTCCCGTCACCGTCAAGCCGTCGTTGATCGTTTGCTTCATTTGTTCCCAAATGGCAGAAAGGTGTTCCCAAATCTCGTTGCCTTCATACTTTTCAACGTAGTCGGGAATGCGGATCTTATGGTGCAGACAATAGTCGGAGATTTCGCTGTATGTGGTATGAGGATAGATATCACCTGCCACATAAGGCGCTTCGCCGTCAAACTCGATCGTTCCGCCGCCGACACTGAAAACATACTGCGAACAGAGAAGTGTTTTATTCCGAAACACTTCAAACAGCATGGTATTTGGATGCTTGTCTTCAAGGTATTCATGGCAAAAAACAACTTCGGCTGCGGTCGGCTTCAAAGTGTTGAGAATCACGGTATCGGTTAAGTGTCCTTGGCCTGTCATCGCAAGAGAGCCGTAAAGCGTAACCTTAAAAAAGTCATCTTCGGGGTAGCGCTCAAGCATGGCTTTACAGGCGCGTTCAGGACCCATGGTATGTGAAGATGACGGACCTCTTCCGATCTTATACAGTTCTTTTAATGATTGCATGGGAAGTTACCTCAATTTCTTTCGGACTCATATAGAATCATAGCATGATTTAACATGGTTGTCAATATATCTTCCGTAAAAGAAAGAATCCGCTTTTCATAGCGGATTCTTTCTTTCGTATATTATTTTTTGATGATATCTTTGGTCAATTCATAGAAGCCTTTGGCGAGCTCTTCGTATTTTTCATCTTTGAGGTGAAGTCCGTCACCGCCTGCAAACATATGAATGTTCTTTTTGGTATAGGTGAAAATATCAATCACAGAGCAGTTATTGGTGGAAGCGATCTGTTTGATCAGAGGATTGCCATACTTAACCAGGTTATTTGTCCAATCGCCTGCTTGCTGAACGAAGGGGCATGTGGCGAAAATGATTTGCACATCGGGATTGGCTTTGCGGTAGTTTTCCACCAATTTATTACCCGAATCAAGAAAAGCCTGTGTACGCGCGGGGTCAGTCCAAATTTTGTATGCAGAGTCTGCCCATCTTGACGGACGAGTGTCGTTCGTACCAAGCATCACGATGACAACATCGGGGTTGGCTTCAGCACTCTTCTTAAAATAGTCATGCTTGAGGTAACTGGGCTGGTCGGTTTCGATCAGAGAGTGGCTGGGAAGACCGTATTTTTCAACGTAGTAGTCATATCCGAGCATTCTTTGGAAATAGACGGGATAGCAATGCATCGAAGGGTCAGCTGAGCCTGTGCCGAATGTGATGCTGTCGCCAAGACACGCAACGTGGATGATGTCTTTTTGACCGGAAAGATTCAGTTCGGTCAGGCTGTTGTTATTTTCGGTAATGGCGGAAAGGAATGCTTCACCTGCCGCATAAGCGGAAACGGGGTTATTGCCTGCAAGGGAGATGTTGCCGTTATCAAACATTCTGACACTATATGCCTTAGCACCCTTTTTGAAGAAAGCGCCGGAATAGACGATATTATCTTCAAGGGAGGATGTGTTACCGAAAAGGATCAAGTGTTGATACTTGGAAAGATCGGCGGTGTCGGGAACAACTGTAAGGGTGTGACCGGTGAATTTTTCCACAAGGGTGGCAAAATCGCGAGCAGCTTCGGCATACTTGGCGCTTTGAATATTGACGTCACTCATAATGCCTTCTTTCGCATATACGATCGCATAGTCGGAAAGCTGATACTTTTCTTGCAGCGTTACATTGGCTTTGGTGTGCGTTATTGAAAGAGTATAGGGAAGTGTTGCTTTTTTATCAAGCGAAAGATAATTGAGAATCAAATGCTTGGTGGCGAGTTCAAGACCGTCTTCGTCAATGGCGGCAAGAATCAGCGAGACACCGTTGGTCTCGTTTTCGCTGATACTTAACGAATAGCCGCCGGCAGAAAGCGCCTGTAATGCGGATTGTGACTGTGCACGAGAGGTATTGCCGATGAGAATTTCATTACCGGTTTGCGGGGTACTATCCTTCTGTACGGAAAGCGTGATGCCAAAGTGCGACATGGCGGTGACAATTCTGTCTGCGGCTGCTTTTTCAGCACTGCTTGCCGAAGCGGAATAGACAATCTTAAAGCTTGTATCGATCGTTACGGTAGTGGGCTTGGGTCCTTCGGTAACAGGCGTTGTAACGGGTGTTGTAACAGGGGTTGTTGACATAGTTGGCTCCTTTGTTGTAACGGATGTACCGCTATTGCTTGTTGTATCGGCTGTGGTAACGGACGGTGAACTTCCGCAAGCACTTACCGTTATCAGCAGAAAGGCTAAAAGGAATAAGGACAAAACAAAACTTCGCTTCATTGTAATATCTCCTTTATATGATGATTTACTGCTTTTACTATAGCAGAATTTGAAAAATCTGTCAAGTAACTTTGGTTAAAAGATGTGTTTTTTAACGAAGCATACAGAAAAGAAAATCCATATTGAAAAGTTACCGTGTCTGTGCTATAATAAAAAGCGTGTGTTGCAGAGAAAAAGGAAAGGGAACGATAATATGGCATACTCACGGGTTTATGTAGAGATCACGAATATTTGCAATATGAGCTGTTCGTTTTGCCACGGGCACTCCCGTACCAAAGGCATGATGTCATACGAGGCGTTTCATGCTGTTTTAAAAGAGCTTGAGGGCAAGACCAAATACCTCTATTATCATCTGATGGGCGAGCCGCTTCTTCATCCTGAGCTTCCTCGTTTTCTGAAAGCTGCCAAAGAACAAGGCTTTCATT
Organism: Clostridia bacterium; assembly: GCA_017395715.1. Taxonomy (GTDB): domain Bacteria; phylum Bacillota; class Clostridia; order Oscillospirales; family CAG-272; genus RGIG1993. The sequence goes on from JAFQNZ010000026.1 coordinate 7,675, forward strand.
CGATGATTACCACAAACGGTACGTTGCTTGACAGATGCGGTGATGTTATTTTGGAAGCAGGCGTACATAAGGTTAACATTTCGGTACACAGTCTGGAAGATGCTGACGGAAGTCGATTTTGCGAGTACATGAAATATGTGTGTGACTTTGCCGAAAAAGCAGATCGATTGGGTGTAATCGTGGTGTTTCGACTGTGGAACAGCGGTTATGATGAAGGCTTGAATGACCGCGTGACGCTATTCTTGAAGAATCGACTTGCAGGGGAATGGGCCGAAAACTCACGCGGAGTCAAAATCAGAAACAAGCTTTTCCTTGAATGGGGCGACCGTTTTGTTTGGCCTGACAAAGAGGCTACCTTGTATAGCAATGATGTTTATTGCTACGGTATGCGCGATCATTTTGGAATCTTGTGCGATGGCACCGTTGTACCATGTTGTCTTGACAGTGATGGCGTGATTACACTTGGCAATCTGTTTGAAACACCGTTAGATGAGATTCTTTCTTCGCCGCGTGCGCAGGCGATAAAAAAAGGTTTTGAGTGCCGTACAGCCAGCGAAGAATTGTGCCGCCGATGCGGATACGCACAAAGGTGGTCGCTTGGCGACTGATCAAAGTATAAGTAAGGAAGTGAAACAGTATGTCAGATTTTTCTCGGGGATTTCGTGCCGGCATACCGATTGGCATTGGGTATCTTTCGGTTTCTTTCACCTTTGGTATTATGGCTGTTTCTTATGGCTTTTCCTGGTGGCAGGCCGTTATCATTTCCATGCTGACATTAACTTCGGCAGGTCAGCTTGCAGGCATTACGGTGATGGTTCATCCCGGTCAGTATCTTGAAATGCTTCTTTCACAGCTGACGATCAACATTCGATATTCCTTTATGTCTGTTTCTTTGTCACAAAAAGTCTCATCGGCTTTTTCGGGTCTGAAGCGATGGCTTCTTGCATTTTTCATGACTGATGAGATCTTTGCCGTGGCAAGTGCAGAAAAGACAGTTGAGCCCAAGTTCTTTTTGGGGCTTGCTGTTGCTCCGTATTTTGGATGGGCGCTCGGTACACTCGGCGGAAGTGTTCTCGGCAATGTTTTGCCTGAGGTCTTAATGAATTCTCTATGCCTTGCGATTTACGGAATGTTTTTGGCTATCATTGCGCCAAAGGCAAGAGCATCACGTGCCATTTTGATGGTAATTGGTGTTGCGATCTTACTCCACATTCTTTTGTGCTATCTTCCGTTTTTCAAGACTATTTCTCCCGGTATTGCCGTTAGTGTATCTGCTGTTCTGGCGGCACTTCTTGGTGCTTGGCTGTTTCCGCATGAGGAAGAGGAGGACGAGATATGAAAGAGTTCTTCATTTATCTTGCCATTCTTGTCGGTTCGACCTATCTTGTGCGAGCGCTTCCGTTTGCTTTGATGCGGAAGAAGATTACCAATCGTTTTATTCGATCGTTTCTTTATTATATTCCATATACCGTTCTTGCCGCGATGACATTTCCCGGTGCTATTTTCGCAACCGGTAATATCGTAGCCGCTTCGGCAGGACTTGCGGCAGGTGGCATTTTGGCATTGCAAGGGAAGGGTTTGACACTTGTGGCTTTTGTCAGCTGTTTGGTTTCTCTGATCCTTGATCTTGTTATGATCTATGCAATCTGATTTTATATGATGGCAATCTTGACTTTTTCGCGCAATTATGATAAAATGTGGTAAATTCTTTAGGAGGATTTTTTATGAAATGTATTCATTGCGGTCTGGAGTTAATTTCCGGCGCTAAATTTTGCAATCATTGCGGTCAACCTGTGAAGATCGAAGAGCCTCAAGCGCAAGCTCAGCCTCAACCCCAGCCTCAAAGTAACGAACAGACGGAGTATCAAGCTCCTCAGGGTAATTTTAATCCCTACTATACACCCGGATTTAACGGTGCTATGCCTCCTCAGCCTCCTCTTCCTGCGTTCGGTATGGGTATTGCAGGCATGATTCTCGGTATTGTCTCTTTGGTTATTTTCTGTGCATGGTATCTTGCTATTCCTTGCGCTGTTACCGGTCTTGTTTTGAGTGTTCTTTCCATGAATAAAGCCAAAGCGATCGGTAGAAAAAACAACATGGCGCTTGCCGGTTTTATTTGTTCTATTGTTGCATTATCCTTGGCACTTTTGACTGGCATTCTCGTTTTGGCTGATTTACTTACTGTAACATTTTATTACTGATGTCCCGTCAGAAAAAAATAGGAATTCTTTTCCTGTGTGACCTTTTATTGCTTTCGCTTGGTTTGGTGATTCGTCCGATTGCTTCGGCTATGATCACATATCTGCCTGACTGCGTTTGGGGCGAAAATGCAATACTTTGTCCGAGTTGCGGTGCAACTCGCTGTGTTCAAGCGCTTGTTTCCTTTCAGTTTTCTTGGGCCTTTTCATTGAATCCTTTTTTCTTTCTGTTAATGTTTTTTCTGTTGTTTCTTTGGCTCGTGGTACACCTTGAAGTTTTGTTTCAACTGCCGCTTGCTGAAAAAACAAGAAAATTGTTTGCAAACGGAAAGACGGTGATCATCCTTGTTTTTCTTTGGGTTGCATTTGGCGTTATAAGAAATCTTTTATAATCAAAAAAGAGATAGTTGAAGCTATCTCTTTTTTTGGGGCATTCCTCAAATGTGATTTTGTTGAAGGGAGTTTCTTGTGAAAAAACATAATCCGTTTTCTTTATTAAACAGCTTTGAATGGGGACTTTGGATTTCATCTTTGGTTACCGTAGCGCTCTGTTTCTTGCTTGTTCCCGAAAAAGACACACTATCTTTACTTGCATCAGTGATAGGAGTAACCGCGCTTGTGTTTTTGGCAAAAGGGCATATTTTAGGACAATTCTTGATCATTGTGTTTTCCATTCTTTACGGAATCATTTCCTACTGTTTTGCTTATTACGGTGAAATGATAACCTATGTCGGAATGTCCATGCCGATGGCAATCCTTTCAACGGTTTCCTGGATCAGAAACACATATAGTAATACACACGAAGTCAAGGTCGGCTTGGTTTCGAAAAAAAGAGTTTGCATTTTATTTTTACTTTGTGTACCGGTAACAGTAATATTCTATTTCCTTTTGCGCTTTTTGGGAACGCAGAATTTAGTGTTCAGCACGCTCTCTGTGGCAACAAGCTTTCTTGCGGCATCACTTACATTCTTGCGAAGCTCTTATTACGCTCTTGGTTACGCAGTTAACGATGTAATACTGATCGTGTTGTGGGTCTTGGCGTCAATTCAGGATATTTCCTATCTTCCTATGATTGTTTGTTTTATGGTTTTTCTGTTAAACGATCTTTACGGTTTTTGGAGTTGGCAAAAACGAAAGATAAGTCAGAATCGGGAAATGGGGTAGTATGTTATGTGTACGAAGATGATGTCACAAAACTCTTCGCATATTTTGAAAGCGCGAGATATACCGAACCGCTTGATGACCAAGGCTGATATTGCAGAAGGCATTGCCGTTCTTGACGAATCGGTATTTCAAGATTGCACGAATCTTTGCGAAGTAATATTTCCGGAAAGTCTTCGGCGAATCAGACAGTATGCTTTTTGTTCTTGTATAGCTTTACAAGAGATTGTGATTCCGCAAACGGTTGAAAATATGGGTGGGGGTCTTTTCTACGGATGTTCGTCACTGAAAGCTGTGGTATTGCCTGAACAAACAGCCAAGATCGGAAGCCGTTTTTTCTACGGTTGTTCCTCTTTAACCGATTTTTCCATGCCAGCTGTTAAAGAAATACACATGGAAGCTTTTGCATTTTGCAAAAGTATTGAAACAGTCATCTTGCCCGAAGGATTGACAAGAATTGGTAAAAGGGCGTTTTACAACGCCAAGAGTCTTCGTGAAGTTGTGATTCCGCCTTCGGTAACAAGAATTGAAGAAGAAGCGTTTTTCGGCTGTGAAGCGTTAACACGTGTTACGATTCCCAATTGTTTTGCTACACAGATACAGTTCATTTTTGGGAGAGTTTCTTTTGATCAACTTATTTTTACATAAAAAACGGACAGTTTTTCTGTCCGTTTTTTGTGTTATTTGGTTTGATTTTGTTGGGAGAGCGCTTTTTTCGCTTCCATTTCTTTGCGGATCTCTTCGCGGGCGCTCACCTTGCCTTCGGGCTGGATTTCACCTGCTTTGGTGAGCGATATTTTGGTGAGGAGCGGGCCGATCAGTTCATAGATCAACACGCCGAAGAGTGTGATATTGGCAACAATGATACCGACTTCACCTAGTGCCTGTGCCTTGAGCGCCATGCCGAGTGCAACACCTGCCTGCGGCAGAAGGGTGATGCCGAGATATTTTCGGATATTGCTATCGCAATGTACTGAGGCAGAACTGACGCGCGCACCGAAGTATTTACCAAAGGAGCGGCAAATAATGTAAGCAATACCGATTAAAATGATAACGTAATCTTGGAAGATGGAAAACTCGAGTTCGGCACCGCTGATGACAAAGAAGAGGATAAAGAGTGGTGCGGTCCACCTGTCAATACGGTCCATAAGCTCTTCGGAGAAGTCACAGACGTTGCAAAAGACAGTTCCGAGCATCATGCAGACAAGAAGAGTCGAGAAGGAGATGTGGATGCCGCCAAATACGGGAACTTCAAAACTAAGCATGGAAAGTGCAACTGTCAGCAAAACAAATGTAACCGACATGGCAAGGCGCTTGGAACGGGAATGGAAGAATTTTTCGAAGAAGGAGAAGAGAAGACCCATGACAAAACCGAGAAGAACAGAGAAGACAACTTCGAGGATCGGCTCGAGAATCATGGAAATCAAGTCAAAAGAGTTGTTGATCATTGCTTTGGCAATACCGAAGGAGACGGCAAACAAAACAAGACCGACTGCATCGTCGAGTGCGACGATAGGGAGAAGAATGTCAGTAAGCGGTCCTTTGGCTTTATATTGTTTCACAACCATGAGTGTTGCAGCGGGCGCAGTAGCGGAAGCAATAGCACCAAGGATGATAGCAGCGGGGAGAGGGAATTTATCGGGAATCAGGAAATGCAGTCCAATCAGACAAGCATCAACCAAAAGGGTGGTAAATACAGCTTGGAAAATACCGATAACAGTTGCCTGTTTACCGGTTTTCTTCAGCTGAGAAAGACGGAATTCGTTACCGATGGAGAAAGCGATAAAACCAAGAGCAATATCGGACAAAAGAGAATATGTATGGATTTCATCCATACTGGTAAAACCAAGTCCACTGATACCCAAACGACCGATTAAATACGGTCCGATAATGATACCTGCTACAAGATATGCTGTGACGGCGGGCAGTTGCATAACTTTTGCTAAGCGTGAAAGCATAAGTCCCGCAAAAAGAGCAACTGATAAAACAAGAAGCGTTTCCATGAAATACCTCCGAATATGTATCGAAATTTAACGCCAATACAAACAGTATAGCACTTTCGATTTATGAAGTCAATGCCATAATCGGGGATTTTTTACAACAAAATAAAACATATTTTGTGTGATTTGACAGAAATAAGAAAACGGAGTTTCGGTAAAAAAGAAACTCCGTTTTGTTTCATTTTGTTATATCGTATGGCCAATCGAGAATACCGCCAAAATCATACACATGAACATAACCAAGAGAGAGAAGCTTTTCAGCCGCTTCGGCAGAGCGTCGACCTGATCGGCAGTAGATCAAAATAACTGCATTTTTATCGGGAAGCATCGTGGCAGCCTCGGTCAGAATGGTTTCGTTGGGAACGAGGATTGCGCCCGGAATATGACCCTCTACAAATTCATCGCTGCGGCGTACATCGACAATGATGACGTTGCCTTGATCAATCATGGTTTTCGCTTCTTCGGGATCGATTTTGTGAACGGTGGGGCGTTCTTGGGTAACGGGAGCAGTCGTAACAGGTGAGGAGGTGGAATCAACTGCTGATGTTTCTGCAGACGCGGTAACAGGAATCGTATCTGATGTTTGGGTTGAGGTAATTGTATCGGTGGTCTTGGTTGTTTCGGAAGAGCATGAAACGGCAAGCGTTGTTGCAAGCATAATCAATATAAGCCCGAGCGTTAGTTTGTACTTCATAGAGAATCAGTCAAGAAGCGCAAGAATGTTTTCCTTGGGCATTGCGCCAACGGCTTGATTGGCAACTTTTCCGTCTTTTATGACGATTAGTGTGGGGATGCTTTGAATACCAAACTGAAGAGAAAGATCGCGTTCATCATCCACATTGATCTTGCCCACCTTAATGGTGTCGTTTTCTTCGGCAATTTCTTCGATGGTGGGAGCAATCATACGGCAGGGACCGCACCAGGATGCCCAAAAATCAAG